>DATFRE010000607.1:0-9191 GCA_035263545.1 Dongiaceae bacterium | reverse complement strand
CGCCCGGACGATGGCCTCGGCCTGGGCCGCGCTCTCGACCAGGGGCACGATCACGCCGGTGGCCCCCAGGTCGTAGGCCTCGCCGATCGCGGTTGCGCTGTCGTCGGCGATGCGCACCACGGGCTCGCTCTTGCCGCGGATGGCGGCGAAGGCATTGTAGAGGTTCTGCTTGTCCCAGAGCCCGTGCTGGGTATCGAACATGATGGCGTCCGGGCGCGCCTCGGCCATTACCTCGGCCGCAGCGACGGATCCCAGCGCCATCCAATAGCAACTGACGGCCCCGCCGGCGGCGAGGCGCTCGAGCAACGGATTTCGGACGGTCATGACGCCCCCTTGTTCGGCAAGGTTTTAGGAGATTGCCGGCGGGGGCGCAATCGGCGGCGACGTCGCTTAGGTCCCGGCAGGGCCGCTGCCCTGGCGTTGGAGGCCGCCCACCCCTTTGTTCCGTTTCCGAGTGGCGGGCGGCTTCAACGGTACTTTAGCTATTTCCGGTGGTGCATCTTGAGTCCGGTGACGCCGAGCTTAGTGATCGCCGCTCTCCGATCCACCGCCTCCATTGCCGCTGTCGTGACTCGAGCCGTTCGAGCCGGAGCTGCCGCTGTCATGGCTCGAGGCATTCGAGCCGGTATTGCCGCCGCTATCATGGCCGGAGCTGCCGGAGCTCGAGTCCCCGCCGGACCCCGAACGGTCGATGCCGCGGCTCGAATCATCCGCGCCGCTATGGTCGACGCTATCGTTGCTCGACTTGTCGGCACTGTCCTTGGGTGAGTTGTCGACGCTCTTCTCGTCGGGGCTCACGGGGTCGATAGACAATGCCAGTGCGGACTGAGCCACGATGCCGGAGACTCCGACAGAAACGGGGGTCACCGCGAGGGCGGCTCCAAGGATTGCCATGATGGCCGGCGCGATGAGGCGCGACGATGCGCGAATGCCTGCCGGCCTGGTCTCGTTACTGCATGTCATTTTCATCTCCTGGGTTGCCGGGTCCGAGCCGCCGGAGCCTCCTGCTTCGGTGCGGTCGATCCCGGTGATTGGAAGGTAGGAGCGTTGGATTACGGCTGCCTGACGGGCCGGAATTCACGAGCGGGTGTGCGCTAATGTCGCGCCCCGCCTTGCGGTAGCTCAACGCGCTGGAGCCCGCTCGTGGGTACGATTCCACAATGCGAATACTCCTCGTCGAAGATCAGGCACAGCTCGCCGATCTCGTCGCGGCGAATCTGCGCAAGAGCGGATTCGCCGTGGATGTGGCCGGCCTGGTCGAGGAGGCGCGCGCCGCCGTTGAAACGACGCCCTATGAAATCGTTCTGCTCGACCTTCGTTTGCCCGATGGTGACGGTCTCGAAATCATCCGGTCGATGAGGCGGCGGCGCGATCCGACACCCATCATCGTGCTCACCGCCCGCGACCGTCTGGCCGACCGCGTCGCGGGGCTCGACCTCGGTGCGGACGACTATCTGGTTAAACCCTTCGCTCACGAGGAGCTGCTGGCGAGAATCCGCGCGGTGCTCAGACGGCCGAGAGCCGTGCGGGAGCGCGAGCTGTCACTTGCCAATGTGACACTCACCGTCGACAGCGGCGAAGTAACGGTCGCAGACGATCGCCTGGGCATACCGCCGCGCGAGCTTGCCGTCATGCGGATGCTCATGCGCCGGGCAGGTCATGTGGTGAGCCGTGAGGCGCTGGAGAACGGCATCTACGACACGAGCCAAGAGATCGAGTCGAATGCCCTGGAGGCGGCCGTATCGAGGCTGCGTAAGCGACTGGCGGGCGCGGGGGCGGAGGTCGAGGTCGTCGGATTGCGCGGCGACGGGTATATGATCCGGACCAAGCCGAAGTGAGCACGCATCCCTCGATCAGGCGCAGGATCATCTGGCGTCTCTCCGTGCTCTTCTTCGGCGCCTTGGTCCTGTCCTCGGCGCTGTTCCTCTACGAGTCCTGGGTCCATCGGGTCGACAATCTGGACCGCAGCCTGCGGAAAGCAGCCGCTGAGCTCGCCGATTCGGTGCAGCGGGATTCCACCGGCGCGCTGCGGATTCCGGGCTCGGCTCTGGGCCGCCTGCAGATCCTCGAAATCCCCTCGCTTCGATACGCCGTCGTGGACCCCATGACGAACGCTGTTGCGGTCGGTTCCACGGCGGGATTTATCAGGGATATCGCCAAGCTCCCCCTGATGTCGGCAGCTCCGGGCGGCTTCGACTTCCGGGATGCCAGCGGTGCCAGCGAGCGGGGCTATGTCACGGGCGTCGATTCGGCGATGGGGCGGCTTCGCATCGTCGTCGCCAGCCCGAATCTCAGCTTCGCCGATACCCTGGCCTGGATGCAGGACGAAGTCGCGAGTGAGCTCCTCCCGGTTCTGGCTCCGCTCTTCCTGGGCGCCCTGCTTGTGGCGCCCTTCACCATCCGTCGCAGCCTCCTGCCCCTCGACCGGCTCTCCGTCCAGGCAGCGATGATCGAGCCGGCTCGAACCGATGTGCGCCTTCAGGAGCAGGGCGTGCCGTCCGAGATTCTCCCGCTGGTTCGAAAGATCAACGAGGCGCTGGTACGCATCGACGAGGGCTTCGAGCAGCAGCGCCGGTTCACCAGCAATGCTGCCCACGAGTTGCGAACCCCGTTGGCCATATTGCGGGCCCGCATTGACGGGCTCGAGGACGGCGCGACCAAAAGCGGGCTCATCGGGGATGTGGAGCGGATGAGTCGTCTGGTGAGCCAGCTCCTTCTCGCCGGCCGGCTCGAATTGCAGCCGCCAATGCCCAACGTCCTGATCGATCTTGCCGAGGTGGCACGCGAGACGGTCGAGCGCATGTCTCCGCTGCAGGCCGCCAGCAAGCACCGGTTCAAGCTTCTTCTTCCGGAGAGGCCGATCAGGATTTGGGGCGACGCCGAAGCTCTCGGCGACGCATTGCGCAACCTGATCGAGAACGCTCTCGCCCATTCGCCCCCCGCTGCGCCCGTCGAGATTGAGGTCACCGAAGGCGGGGCGCTCGAGGTCCGTGACCGTGGTCCTGGCGTGCCGCCTGCGGACAGGCAGCGAATATTCGAGCGGTTCTGGCGCGGGCCGAATCCGGGTGGCGATGGCGCCGGGCTCGGGCTCTCCATCGTGCAGGCGATCGCCGAGCGTCACCGAGGGACGATAACGGTGGAGGACAATCCCGGCGGCGGTGCGCTGTTTCGACTGCAGCTCCCCGGCTCCATGCCGGCCAGAGGCAAATCCAGCCCATCTTGATCGGCTATCGAATTCGGGTCCGACGGCCGATGGGCGCCTCCCTCTGACTGGCGCGAACGCGCCCTTTGTCGTCCTTGGCAGAGGTGCTACGCTTTTCAGTGGATTTGCCGCGAAATCACTACCGCCGATCGATTCAAGCAACAACGCTGCAACCGGGAGCCGCCCATGGACCGCACCTTGTTCACGAATGTCACCGTTCTCGACTGCACTGGTGCCGCGCCCTATGCGGGCGAGGTCCTGGTCGAGGGTAATCGCATCAAGCAGGTCGGCAAAGCGGGCAAGGCGCTCGCGAAGCAGGGGGCCCGCGTTGTCGATGGCGGCGGCGCCACGCTGATGCCGGGCCTGATCGAGGCCCATGGCCATATCAGCTTCTGCGATACCCCGACGCTGGAGGGCCTCGGCGACATTCCGCCCGAGGAGCATACGCTGAAGACCATGAAATACGCGAAGGTGATGCTCGACCACGGCTTCACCGCCATCTTCAGCGCCGCCGCCGCCAAGCCGCGCCTCGACGTCGTCATCCGCAACGCTATCGAGGAAGGCGAAATTCCGGGGCCTCGCCTGCGTGCGGCCAGCCCCGAGCTCACGGTCACCGGGGGCCTCGGCGATGTACGCCGCGCCCATATCTATCGCGAGACCTTCGCCATCTGCTGCGACGGCTCGGACGAGTTCCGCAAGACCGCGCGCGAGATGTGCCGCGAGGGCGTCGACACGCTGAAGATCAACCCCTCGGGCGACGAGTTCATCCCCTTCGCGCGCGCCCACCAGACGGTGATGAACGACGCGGAGGTGGCAGCGGTCTGCGAGGTCGGCAAGTCACACGGCAAGATGATCGCCGCCCATTGCCGCTCGGCCGAGAGCGTCAAGATGGCGCTGCGCCACGGCGTCGACGTGCTCTATCACTGCACGCTGTCGGACGCCGAGGCGCTCGACATGCTCGAGGCTCATAAGGATCGCATCTTCATCGCGCCCGCCATGGGCATCATGTATGCAACCGCGATCGGCGAGGGTGCCGGTTACGGCATCGACAAGAATCACGCCGTCGCCCTCTACTTCAAGCGCGAGCTCGACATGTGCATCCAGAACATGAAGAAGCTGAAGAAGCGGGGCGTGCGCATCCTGCCAGGGGGCGATTACGGCTTCGCCTGGACTCCCATCGGCACCAATGCCCGCGACATCGAGCATTTCATCAAGCTGCTGGGCTACGAGCCGATGGAAGCCGTCATGGCGGCCACCAAGCTTGGGGGCGAGATCATGCAGATGGGCCACGAGCTCGGCCAGATAAAACCCGGCTATCTTGCGGACATCCTCCTGGTCGAGGGCAACCCGCTGACCGATGTCGCCATCCTCCGCGACAGGAAGCGGCTGCTGGCGATCATGAAGGACGGCAGCTTCCACAAGGAGCCACAGAAGGCCGCCAAGGCGGCGCGGGTGGCGGCGGAGTAGGCGCCCTCGGACAAGGAAACGGCAACCGGCGCCTCCTGCGCGCGTGTCATCCTGCGCGCCTTGAACAATCAGTTTTGCGAGCCCTCGAGCGCGCGGCTCAGCCGCTCGGCCATGGCGGTCGCTTCTTCCTCGGCCACATTCGTGAAGCCCAGCAGCAGGCCTTGGCCGCAATCCTGTGCAATGGCGCAAGGGGAGAGCGGGCTCGGCGCCAGGCCATGGGCGAGTGCGCGGGCGGTCAGGGCGCGGTCATCCTCTCGTGCATCGAGCCGGGCGATGAGGCGCATGCCGCCTGCCTGCATCTCGATGCCGAAGCGCGCCCCGAAGCGATCGGCAAGCGCCTCGGCCAGGGCACCGCGCCGCGCGGCGTAGAGATTGCGCATGCGCCGGATATGGCGCGCGAAATGTCCCTCGGTCATGAAGTCGGCGGTGACCGCCTGCTCGAGAGACGAGCCCGCCAGATGGAGCCGCGTGACGATGCGGCGGAAATCAGGCAGCACCCCCTCGGGCAATACGAGATATCCCAGGCGCAGCGCTGGAAACAGGACCTTGCTGAAGGTGCCGACATAGAGCACGCGGCCATCGCGGTCGAGGCTCTTCAGCGCCGATGGCGGCCCCTTGTAGTGATACTCGCTGTCATAGTCGTCCTCGATGATCCAGGCCTTGGCCTCCCGCGCCCAGCCAAGCAGCGCGAGGCGCCGCGGCAGGCTCAAGGTCATGCCGAGCGGCGATTGATGGGAGGGCGTCACGAGGGCGAAGCGCGCCGCCGGTGCTCGCGCGATGCCGGCCGAGACATCGATACCCTGGGCATCGACGGGAACGGGGATGAGGGCTGCCCCGGCGGCCGCGAGTCCGCCCCGCGCCCGGAAATAGCAGGGATCCTCGATCCATGACCGGTCGCCGGGCTGCATCAGCGCGCGCGTGATCAGGCCGAGAGCGCCCTGGAAACCGGTCGTGATCAGGATCTGTTCGGGCGCGCAGGCAATGCCCCGGGCCACGACGAGATGCGCGGCGATTGCCGTCTGCAGGGGCTCATAGCCCGCAGCTTCGGCACAGGCGAGATCGTTGGGCGCCCGGCGCCGCGCCCGGCGCGCCGTCAGCCGCGACCAGAGCTTGCGCGGAAAGGCATCGAGGGCGGGCAGACCCATCTGGAAGGGCAAAGGAAGCCCTTCCCGCGTCCGCGCCACACCGTCCTCCCGCTAGGGCGAATCCGGCCGGGGCTTGCGCGTGGGACGGCGGGCACCCCTGGGTGCGAGGCCGGGAGCGACGACGGTTCCTGCGGCTCCGCGCGGGAGGATATAGCCTTCGCCGGCGAGCAGCCCGTAGGCGAGATCGATGGTTCCCCGCGCGGTGACGAGCTGGCTGGCGAGACTCCGGGCCGAGGGCAGCCTTTCCCCGGGTGGAAGCGTCCCCCGTCCGATCGCGTCGCGCAGGCGCTCATAGATCTGCCGATAGAGCGGAGCGGCCGATGCGCGGTCGAGATTGATCTCAAGCCGCCCGAAGCGGCGGCGCGGGCTGCTGCGGTCAGTCATGATCGAAAGGCTAGCATGGCCCAGTCATTTTGTCGTTTCTTGGTCCTGGCGAATGGGCCAAGACCGCGCCACCTTCTGGGCCAGCCCATCGAGGAGAAAGCTCATGCAACGCCTCAACCCCTTCGCCATCGTTCCCGACGCCTACAAGGCCGTGTCGGGCGTGGAGAGCTACATCCGCAATTGCGGGCTCGAGAAGAGCCTGATCCATCTGGTCAAGATGCGGGCCTCCCAGATCAATGGCTGCGCCTACTGCCTCGACATGCACAGCAAGGAGGCGCGCAAGGACGGCGAGAGCGAGCAGCGCCTCTATCTCCTGGAGGCCTGGGAGGAGGTCTCGCTCTACACGCCCCGGGAGCGGGCGGCGCTGGCCTGGACCGAGGCGGTGACCCGCATCGCCGATACCCGGGCCCCGGACGCGGTCTATGAGGAGCTCCGGCGCCATTTCAGCGAGGCGGAGACGGTCAATCTGACCACGGCGATCGGCGTCATCAATCTGTGGAACCGGCTCTGCGTCTCCTTCCGCATTCAGCCGCCGGCCGAGAAGAGCGCGGCCGCCTGAGCATTGCACCGGGGTCCGGCGGATCGGCCCCCGGACCCCTGGCCGCCGGACCCCCGATCCACGCTGTCATCGAAGCTTCGTTGACGCCCATGCCCCCCGCGCCCTAACGTCGCGCCGCATAAGCAACGCAGCAGGGGAGGCGTGCCATGGCCGGGGGTCACTCGGGCTACAAGGGCAGGGGCAAGTACATCAAGATCACGAGCTGGGACCGCAAGACCTTCCGCGGCTATCTGGCGACGCCGCCGGGCCGCAAGGGCCCCGGCATCGTGCTCTGCCAGGAGATCTTCGGCGTCAACGACCATATCCGCGAAGTCGCCGATCAATACGCCGAGGAGGGTTATTTCGTCTTGGCACCTGATCTCTTCCATCGCCTCGAGCCCGATGTCGAGCTCGGCTATGGCGAAGAGGATTTCAAGAAGGCCTTCGATTTCTACGGCCGGTTCGATGAGGACAAGGCGGCCAAGGACATCAAATCGGCCGTCGGCGTGCTGCGCAAGGTGAAGGGCTGCAACGGCGAGGTCGCGGCGCTCGGCTATTGTCTCGGCGGCAAGCTCGCCTATCTCGCTGCGGCCCGGGCCGGCGTCGATGCGGCCATCGGCTATTACGGCGTCTATATCGAGAAAAACCTGAAGGAAGCGAGCAAGATCAAATGCCCGCTGCTGCTGCATTTCGCGGGCAATGACCGCTTCGTCCCGCCCGCCGCGGTGGCCAAGATCCAGAAGGGCCTCGCCAAGCTGCCGGACTTCGAGAGCTACGTCTATCCAGGCGTCGATCACGCCTTCAATTGCAAGGAGCGGCCCGCCTATGACAAGCCGGCCGCGAGCATGGCTTATTCGCGGACCATCGCCTTCCTGCGCCGGCATCTGGGGCCGCGCTACGATCTCTCCTCGCTCTGGGATCGGCATACGCTGTACGAGTTCGGGACCCGCGACGTCGATGCGACCATGAAGACCATGGTCGCCAGTCCCTATGTCAACCACATCCCGACCATGACCGGCGGCGTGGGCGCGACGGATCTTGCGCGCTTCTATCGCAACCACTTCATTCCGAAGACGCCGAAGGACACCAAGCTGATCCCGATCTCGCGCACCATCGGCGCCGACCGCGTGGTCGACGAGATGCTGTTCTGCTTCACCCACGACATCGAGATCGACTGGATGCTGCCGGGCGTGGCGCCCACGGGCAAATATGTCGAGATCCCGCTGGTCGCCATCGTCAACTTCCGCGGCCCCAAGCTCTATCACGAGCATATCTACTGGGATCAGGCCTCGGTGCTGGTCCAGATCGGACTGCTCGATGCGAGCCGGTTGCCGACCGCCGGGGTGGAGACGGCGAGGAAGCTGCTGGACGAGACCCTGCCCTCGAACGGCCTGATGAAGCGCTGGGCCGAGAGCGAAGGAAAATGAGCGCGGTCAAGATCATCCGCTTCGGCGTCAACCCGCCGGCGCCCGAGACCGCGCGACCCGGCACCGTCACCGAAGGCGATCCGGTGACCGCGACCCACAACTACTATACCGATTCCTCCAACCGATTCTTCAGCGGCATCTGGGAATCGACACCGGGCAAGTGGGACTGCGACTACAGTGAATCGGAATTCGTCTATCTGATCTCGGGCCGGGCCCGGCTGACCGACGCCGAAGGCCATGCGGAAACCTTCGGCCCCGGCAGCGCCTTCGTCATCCCTGCCGGGTTCAAGGGCAGCTGGGAGACTCTGAAGTCCCTGAAGAAGTATTACGCAATCTTCAACTGAGGCCTATCCGGCCGGGCGACACCTCGCCTCCGGAAACGGGGAGAGGACCGCCCCTTGGCTGTTTCTACAGCGGATTTACAGCGGATTTCTCCTCCCGCCTTCGCCAGGGCTACGGCGCGGCGAGCCGGGCTATTGCCAAGGTCAGAGTGGGCTGGACCTGCTTCTGCATCAGGCGCGGTCTTGTTAAGCTTGTCATGGGTGTCCAAAAGACCAACAAAACCGGGCATCTCTCGTTATGCCTGTCAGCCGTGAAACCAGCCCGCGTGAGGTTTGGGGGACTTCTGGGGGACTTATTTCCCCCGGGCCCGGGCGACGATGGGCGCCAGCCGCTGCAGCTCCAGCGACTTCTCCACCCGCGCAACTCGCGTTACTTACAGGGCTTAGTTTCCAGATCACCTATGGTGAACCGCCCTCTCACAGCGGTAACAGGGGTTCGAATCCACCTCAGTCGACTTCAGCCCATTGCCATCCGATTGAATAGTCTTGTTGCCAATGACGATGTGCACGTACATGGGCGACTCCTGGGTCGGTTGGTCGAGCTTCCCACAGCCGGCCCGGTCCAGCAAGGTCGAGGCCGCGTGATACTGGACATATTCGCTTGCGCCCATGGTATGCAGGCGCCGCAGCGTCGCGAGTGCCCGCGGGGCCTCGAGGCGAAAGGCGTCCTGCATCTGCCTGCGAAGG
>DATFRE010000606.1:0-2597 GCA_035263545.1 Dongiaceae bacterium | reverse complement strand
GCGAGGAGAAGAGCAAAGAGCAAGGCAAGGACGGGGAGTGCCGCCATTCTCGTCATGCTCGGGCTTGTCCCGCGCATCCACGTCTTGCGGCGGTCCCGCATCTCGGAAAGCAGGCGATCGCCGGCGGAATGCTCCTTTGCGGCAACCAAACTCGCGGATGGTCGGCCTTCTCCCCGGGTCAAGCCCGGGGAGACCATGACGGTGGAGAGAGCGGGGCGGCTTCTTACGCAAACAGACATCATCTCTCCTTCACTCGGGCTCCAGTTCAGATGTTCGGCGATTTCAGCCCTTGCCTCTCCAGCTCGGGCGCGATCTTCCGGAAGACGTCCCTTGCCATTGTCTCGCCCCATGCCTGGCCCAGCTCGTAGCTTTCCTTGAAGAGGGTAGGCTGTAGAGCAATCACCTTCTGGCCGACATCGGTCCGGTAGAAAGCAAGCATCTGGTCCATCTCCGCGACCGTGAAGTAGCGCGCCCATTCGGCTGCCACCAGATCCCCGAACTCCGGAAGGTGCTTCCGCATCTCGGGCAGGAAGTATTTCTCCATGAGCATGCGGACCTCCGCGGCACGACCCGGATTGGCAGCTTCGACGAGCTTCTCGACGGCCGGGAAGATGGTGTCCGTCATGCTGTCGGCCGTCTGAATCGACTTGGTGACGGCTAGCAATTCCTTCGCCTTCGTGACGGCGGCGGGATCGGGTTGATCCGCCGGGGCCGCGGGCGATGCCCCCAGCAGGAGTCCGAACACGACGGCGACCAGCAATCCACGCGTCCTCATGGCCCCCTCCTTGTCTCATCCGCAGTCTCACTCCGCCGCCACGCCGAGCGCGGCCTTGCTCGTGATATAGGAATCGATCCGCTCGGCGGCGTCGCGCCCGTCGCGGACGGCCCAGACCACGAGGGAGGCGCCGCGCACGATGTCGCCGGCGGCGAAGACGCCGGGGAGGTTGGTCATCATGTTGCGATGGTCGATCTTCAGCGTACCCCAGCGGGTGACGCCGAGCTCCGGCGCCTTGAAGGAAGCCGGGAGATCCTCGGGATCGAAGCCCAGCGCCTTCAGGACGAGATCGGCGGGAAGCGTGAAATACGAGCCCTCGATGGGCTGGGGCGCTTGCCGCCCGGTCGCATCGGCGAGCCCGAGATGGATGCGCTGCGCCCTGACGCCGGTGAGCTTCGCATCGCCCATGAAGGCTTCCGGCTGGGCGAGGAAGACGAACTCCACGCCCTCCTCCTCGGCATAGGCGACCTCGCGTTGGGAGCCCGGCATGTTCGCCCGGTCGCGGCGATAGAGGCATTTCACCGTGCGGGCGCCCTGGCGCACGGCGGTGCGCACGCAATCCATGGCCGTGTCGCCGCCGCCAATGACGACGACGTTGCGGCCCTTGGCGTTGAGCCGGCCGCTCTTCAGCTCCGGCACCTCGTCGCCCAGGCTCGCGCGGTTGTTGGCGATCAGATAGTCGAGCGCCGGGATGATGCCCGGCAGTCCAACCCCCGGCGCCAGGATGTCGCGGGGCTTGTAGACGCCGCAGGCGATGAGCACCGCATCGTGGCGCGCCCGGAGATCCGTCAGCGAGAGATCGCGGCCGATCTCGGTCCCAAGCTCGAAGGCGACACCGGCCTCGGCCAGAAGGCGCGAGCGGCGCTCCACCACCTCCTTCTCCAGTTTGAAGCTCGGGATGCCGTAGATCAGCAGGCCCCCGGCCCGGTCGTGACGGTCATAGACCACCACGCGATAGCCCTTGCGGCGAAGCTGCTCGGCGGCGGCGAGCCCCGCCGGCCCGGCGCCGATGATGCCGACGGAATGCGCGAGCTCGCGCCGGGGTGAGGGGGGCTTGACCCAGCCCTCCTCCCAGGCGGTGTCGGTGATGTAGCGCTCCACCGCCCCAATGGTGACCGTCCCATGCCCGGCCTGCTCGATGACGCAATTGCCCTCGCAAAGCCGGTCCTGGGGGCAGATCCGGCCGCAGATCTCGGGGAAGTTGTTGGTGGCGGCGGAGACCTCATAGGCCTCCTCCAGCCGGCCCTCGGCCGCCAGCTTCAGCCAGTCGGGGATGTTGTTATGGACGGGGCAATGGACCTGGCAGAAGGGCACGCCGCATTGGGAGCAGCGCCCGGCCTGGGCCTCCGCCTCCTTCTTGTCGAATCGGGCATAGATCTCCCCGAAATCCCGGCGCCGGCCGCTGGCGGGCCGCTTGGCCGGCATTTCCCGCCCGACCGTCACGAATGTCAGCATCTTGGAGGCCATGGGCCGGGCGTCCCCTCGGGGGTGATCCGGGTCACTATGGGTCAAATTGCAGGGGAGTTCGAGTATATTTTCGCCGATAGGGCAAATTTATTGACTAATTTTCGTTCGTTAAGATTCCATTTCGAGCCTCGACCGCGGGTCTGGTCGGCTTCCATCCCATAATGGTCTCAAATCGGTACTAATTAAATTCCACCCCGGTTTGTTCGCAAGGCGTGGGAATGCTATAAGCGAATCGCCTGCTGGGGAGGGCGCTTTGCTCCTGGTACCGATCATCCTGCTGGCCCTGGTGCAGGGACTTGGCGAGTTCCTGCCCATCGGCGCCTCGGGCCAACTCGTCCTCGTCCCGGCGCTGACC
>DATFRE010000605.1:0-3727 GCA_035263545.1 Dongiaceae bacterium | reverse complement strand
AAAAACCGCGTCCATGTGCTGGCGGACGATGTGCGCCGTGGCGCGCTGCCCGCGCGCCTCGATCTGGCGGATGCAAGCGAGCATCAGCGGCGCGGTGACGTCGTTGACGTGCAGCTTGCCCAGCATCGGGAAGACCAGGCGCTCGAGCCGGTCGCTGACGGCGGCGGCATAGCCGGGCGACCAGCGCGACGCCTGCTGGCGATGCCACTCCCGGGCCAGGGCGGCGACGCTTTCGACCGGACGCAGGCTCGCCTTGGCCCGGCGGGCGAGCTTCTCGGCGAGCGGATCGCCGCCCTGGCGGATGGTCTCCCGCGCCTCCGTCTGGCGCCGGCGGGCCTCGGCCAGCGTGACCTCGGGATAGGCGCCGAGGGCGAGCAGCTTCTCGCGGCGCTGGCCGCGCGGGCCGATATGGCATTTGAAGCGCCAGAGCTTGGACCCGTTTGGATTGACGAGCAGATAGAGCCCGCGCTGATCGTACAGCATGGTACGCTTCGCGCCGGGTTTCTCGGCCCGGATCTTGCGGTCGGTGAGCACGGTAGGGGGTCCCCGGTTTCGGTTCCGATATCCAAATCTCTATCCCAAGATTAGTGAGGTTGACAGCGGCTTCCTGAGGACGTGTGAGGACGGGAAAAGATGCTAAATCACTATAATGCGAGCGGTATAGGGGCTCCTGCGGGTCTACGAGGGTTGCCTTCACGTTACGGGGGCGAGGGGGAAAGAGGGGCGAGCCGCAGCCGCCTTTCTTCCCGCTCTCCCGCCATTGGCGGGAGAGGGTCGGGGTGAGGGTGGCTTGCACGGCCTATCCGCAGAGTAGGAGGACGGTCGCTTCTCCCTCACCGTTCCAGGACCGCGGCCCGGCGCTCCAGGTAGAAGGAATAATTGCGCGGCAGCACCGCGTGGGGATTGGCGAGGTTCAGCTCCAGCGCCGCGCGGTAGAGCCAATGCGGCTCGGCCATCATCTGGCGAGCGAGGGCGACGAGATCGGCATCGCCATCCTGGAGGATGGCCTCCGCCTGGCGCGGCTCGATGATGGCGCCCACGGCCATGGTGGGAATATCGGCGCCGCGCCGGATCGCGGCGGCGAGATCCACCTGATAGCCGGGGCGGATCTTGCTCGTGCCCAGCGTGACCGAGCCCGCCATGCCGCCGGCGGAGCAGTCGATGACATCGATGCCCAGCTCCTTGAGGGCAATGGCGAGCGCGACGCTGTCCTCGACAGGAAGCCCGCCCTCGATATTGTCCGTCACCGAGGCGCGATAGAAGACGGGCTTCTCCTGGGGCCAGACCGCGCGCACCGCCTCGGCCACCAGCAGAGGAAAGCGCATGCGCTTCTCGCGGCTGCCGCCGAAGCCGTCGCTGCGCCGGTTCGAATGGGGCGAGAAGAAGGAATGGGTCAGATAGCCATGCGCCCCATGGACCTCGACGATGTCGAAGCCTGCGGCGAGCGCGCGGCGCGCCGCCTGGGCGAAGGCCTCGATGATGTCCTCGATCTCCGGAGCCTTGAGCTCGCGCGGCAGGGGATAGCCCTCGCGCTCGGGTAGCGCGCTGGGCGCCACGGTCTCCCAGGCGGGCTCGGGGCCGGTCTTCTCCTCGATGGGCTTGGCGCCGTCCCAGGGGCGCATCGCGCTGGCACGCCGGCCGGCATGGGCGAGCTGGATCCCCGGCACCGTCCCATGGGCGCGATAGGTCTCGACCACGCGCTTCAGCCCCGGGATCTGGCCATCCTCCCAGATGCCGGTGCAGCCATAGGTGATGCGCCCCTCGCGGGTGACGCCGGTGGCCTCGACGAAGGCCGCGGCGAGCCCGCCGGCGGCAAAGCGCGCGTGATGGGCGAAGTGCCAGTCCTGCATGCGGCCGTCGATGGCCTGGTACTGGCACATGGGCGAGAGCACGGCGCGATTGCGCAGCGTGATGCCGCGCAGAGGCAGCGGCGAAAACAGCAAGGGCTCGCTCAACGGGGTGCTCCGGATCTCGTTCACGCTAGAAAATAGCCTTTCTTCCCCGCGAGGAGAGCGCGCCGCCTACTCCGCCGCGACCCGCAGGCTCCGGCTCGATCCATCCGGGCCGTCGATGCGATCCATGAGATCGTCGAGCTCCTTCATCACGCCCTTGAGCTTCTTCAGGCGGGCCTCGCCCTCCTTGCCCAGCTCCTTGAAGGTGGTGAGCGGCGGCCGCACATCGCCGACGGGATATCCCGCCGCCGCCGCGAGCGCTTTGGAATAGCACTGATGGCCGTAGGTGGGATGGCCCTCATTGATGATGACCTGCATCTTGGCGATCAGGCGCTCGATCTTCTTGGCCTCCTCGATCCGGCCCTCGGGGATCAGCTCGCAGATCCGGTAGGAGGAGCGCGGGATGTAGTTGCCATAGGGATTCACATAGCCCACCGCGCCATAGAGATAGGATTCCACGATGCGCTGGCCGGCGAAGACGTTCATGACGCCCTTGGTCTCCTCGACGATGTCGTAGACCCGGGCCATCTCCTGGCTCGCTTCCTTGATGTAGCGGATCTGCTCGAAGGACCGGGTGAGGCGGCCGACGAACTTCGCCGACATGTCGACATTGGAGGTGAAGGGGTTGTTGTAGAGCATGATCGGGATCGAGACCTTCTCGCAGATCGCCCGGTAATAGGCGAAGATCTCGTCCTCGGTGGGGGTGTAGTAGTAGGGCGGGATGATCATCAGCCCGTCGGCGCCCAGCTCCTCCGCCTCGCGGCTGTAGCGCACCGCGTTGGGCGTATAGGCGTTCATCGTGCCCACCAGCACATGCATGCGCCCGCGCACATGCTTGACCGTGGCCTCGACGAACATCCGCCGCTCCTCATCGCTGACGGTCAGGAACTCGCCGGTCGTGCCGAGGATGATGATCCCCGGGACGCCGGTCCTGATCTGCCAGTCGACGAAGCGCTTCCAGGCGGGAAGGTCGATCTTCTTGCCGCCTTCGCTGAAGGGGGTGATGGTGACGGTGTAGCTGCCGCGGAACTGCGTTGGCATCGATCTTCTCCTCAACCTGATCGCAGGGGCTAGCGTATACTCAGTGTATACTGGCGGCAAGAAGCCGCGCGGTGAGAGGCGTCATGCGGGGCGAGACGGACATCCTGATCATCGGCGGCGGCCTCGCCGGCACGGCGACGGCCCATTTCCTCGCCCGCGCGGGGGCCGAGGTGACCCTGGTCGAGCGCAGCGACCTGAACACGCAGGCCTCGGGCAGCAATGCCGGCAGCATCCACGCCCAGATCCCCCATGAGCCCTTCATGATCGAGGGCGAGGACTGGGCGCGGATCTTCGCCCCCACCATCCCGCTGATGCTGGCCTCGATCCGGCTCTGGCAGGGGCTGGAGGCGGAGCTGGGCGCAGATCTCGAGTTCCATCTCGGCGGCGGGCTGCTGGTGGGCGAGAGCGAGGCGCAGCTTCGCGATATCGAGCGAAAGGCCCGCCTCGAGCGCGCCCAGGGGCTGGAGGTGGAGCTGCTGGGCGCCGGCGAGCTCCGCCGCCGCGCGCCCTATCTCTCCGAGCGCATGATCGGCGGCGCCTTCTGCCCCACCGAGGGCAAGGCCAATCCGCTGAAGGTGACGCCGGCCTTCGCCGCCGCCGCGCGGCGTCATGGCGTGCGGATCCTGACCCACTGCCCGGTGACGGCGCTATCCGCCGAAGCCGGCGGCTACCGGGCGGAGACTGCGCAGGGGCCGATCCGGGCGAAGCGCGTGGTCGATGCCGCCGGCGCGCGG
>DATFRE010000604.1:0-7691 GCA_035263545.1 Dongiaceae bacterium | reverse complement strand
TCGACGAGCGCGCGCAGCCGGTGCAGATGATCGATGGCCTTGGGACCGTTGACATAGTGGGAGTGGCCCGTCGCGGTTGCGATCCGGCCATCCAGGGATTGGCCGAGCTGGCCCAGCACCATGGCGTCGCTCCGGCCATCGGCAAGGGGCGCATAGAGCCGCCAGAACGCGGCCGCCGCCGCGCCCAGCCTCGCCGGCGCCTCGGCGCGCGCCAGCAGCCGCGGCCATAGACGCGATCCGATCTCCTCTATGTCATCCGGTTTCATCTTATCTCTGTCGCTCGCTTGCAACGTCCTTCTCGCTCACCCCTTCTTCACACAGAAGTGTTCGTCGCTGGGAGGGGCTCGGGTGTATCGACAATGAGGGCCTCAATAGAGAGTAGCGCGCCTTGGACCCTGCCTGGAATGCGTTCACCGGATTGTTTGAAGACGGGGCCCAGCTGGCGGTGGAACGCGCGCTGGCGGAGCTTCGGGCGGGCCGGCCGATCCTTCTCGAGGGCGCCCAGGGCCGGGCGATGGTGGCGGCCATAGACGCCCTGTCCGCATCGGCTTTCGCCGCAATCGCAGGCTATCCCGAGATCAAGCTCGAGCTGGCGCTATCGCGGGCGCGGGCGCGCGCCATCGGGCTTGCCGTCGACGGCGCCGTGTCGCTGCCGGTTGGCGGGCTCGACCACGAAACGGTCTGCCGCCTGGCCGCGGGCACCGATGCCGAGCTGCCGGCGCGCTGGTCCCCGGCCGAAGCCATGGCGCTCATGGGCATGGAGCTGTGCAAGCAGGCTCTTCTCTTGCCGGCGGTGCTCATTGCCGAGGTAGCCGGATCCGTAGCGGCGCCGATCCATCGTCTGTCCCTGGCGGAGGCGCAGGCCAGCCTGGGACAGAACCGGGTGAATCTCGAGATCGTGTCCAGGGCGCGCATTCCCTTGGCCGGCGATATCGAGGCGAGCTTCGTGGTCTTTCGCGGTGCACCGGCCTTGCGCGACCAGCTTGCGATCATCGTCGGCGATCCCGATCCGCATGGGCCCGTCGCGCTCCGGCTGCACTCGGCCTGTCTGACCGGCGATCTCTTCGGCTCGCTGCGCTGCGATTGCGGGGACCAGCTCCGCAAGGCGGTCCAGCGCCTGGCGGAGGCCGGCGGGGGCGTGCTGCTCTATCTCGACCAGGAGGGCCGCGGCACGGGCCTGCGCAACAAGATGCGCGCCTATGCCCTCCAGGATGCCGGGCTCGACACCATCGATGCCGATGCGATGCTCGGCTATGGCGCCGATGAGCGACGCTATGAGCTCGCCGCCGGCATGCTGCTGCGGTTGGGATACCATCAGGTGCGGCTGCTGACCAACAATCCCGACAAGATCGCCGCACTCCGCCGGACCGGCATCGAGGTCCGAGAGGTGCAGCCACTGGCGGGGGTGGTGACTATGGAGAATCACCGCTATCTCGCCACCAAGGCCCGGCGCGCCGGTCACACCCTTGAGGATCTGCTGGAGCCGCCGCGGCGCGCCGAAGGCGGGCGAGGCCGATGAGCCGCGCGGCCGTCGCCGACAGCCGTAAGTCGGACGGGCCCGGGAGAGTGGAAGTCTATTCGCTGCCGTCGCGGCTGGCGCACTGGCTGACGGCAGCCTTCATCATCGTCGCCTTCTTCGTCGGACTGACCATGATGCATATCGGTCAGGGCGCGCTCCAGGACCAGCTCTTCGATTGGCATCGCTCCTTCGGTGCCACGGTCTTCGCCCTTGCGGCGTTCCGCCTGCTGTGGCGGCTCTGGCATCCGGCGCCTCCCTTGCCTGACATGCCCGCCTGGATCGAGGTCGGCGCCTGGCTCAGCCACCGCCTGCTCTATGTCTTCATGTTCGTCATGCCCATTCTCGGCTGGCTCGGCTCCTCCGCCTTCGGCGCGCCGGTGCATATCTATTGGCTGTTCGACCTGCCGCCCCTGGTCAAGCCCGACCGCCCCCTGGCAAATGTCGTGCTGGCCATTCATGTCTACGGCGCTTTCACGCTCGCCGGCCTCGTCGTTCTCCATATCGGCGCCGCGTTCTATCACCTGCTGGTGCGGCGGGACGGCGTGTTCCGCCGAATGGTGGGCTGAGCACAGCCATGCATTCTGGGCGAGGATGACCCACGCGGGCGGCGCTTGAGTTCAGGACCGGGGATCGTCATGTTCCCGGTGCCGGATCCGCCGAGCCCCCGGCGCGCTCGTTCCACCAGGAGACACCCCTTCCCATGAAGCCTCTCCAGATCGAAGGTTCCTTCGATCTGCTCATCTGCGATTGCGACGGCGTGATCATCGACAGCGAGATCGTCTGCGAGCGGATCCTGGCGGCGGCGCTGGGCGAGGCTTATCGGGGCCGTGACCTGGCGCCGGCTCTGGCCGGAAGCTTCGGTCTGCAGATCACGGACATATTGGAGCGGGTCGCCACGCATCTGGGAGAGCCCTTGCCGGAGGGCTTCCTGGAGCGCCTCGACCGCGAGATCGTTGCCGCCCTGCATCGCGAGGCCGCGGCGATCGAGGGCGTGCGCGAGGCCTTGGAGCTGATCCACCTCCCTGTTGCGATTGCTTCGAACAGCAGCCAGGCCTGGATCGAGCTCTCTTTGGCGCGGGCGGGCCTCGTCCAACGGGTCGGGCCTGCGATCTTCAGCGCCGATCGCGTCCCCCGGCCGAAGCCTGCCCCGGATGTCTATCTCCTGGCGGCCCGGGAGATGGGCGTCGCCCCGACCCGCTGCCTCGTTATCGAGGACAGCCGCTCCGGCGTGGCGGCGGCGCTTGCCGCCGGCATGTCGGTGATCGGATTCCTGGGCGCGAGCCATGTGCCGGCGCACCATGGGGAGGCGCTGCTGGCGCTGGGGGCCCGGCGGCTGGTAGCGCATATGGAGGACCTTCCGCGGGCCGTGACCGAGCTGCAGCGGACCCAGGGCGCGAGGCTCGCCACCGCGCCTTGAGCGTGCCGGGCGGGCCGCTGTCTTCGCCGCCGGCGGGCCGGCGCCTGCCGCAGCCCCCAGGCTCTTAAATCCCTCCGCCAACTCGGTTTTTCAACGATTTTCAGTCGAATCGTGCAGCCGTTTCGCCGGCCGGTCCTCTGTGTCCGGAGGGGCGGCACAACGACATAGCTTGCATTATGATAGTTACAAGTATATATAGCTTTCATCGTGATAGTGACGCGGTGAAAAGTCATGCAACGCAAGAGCTTCGGCAATATGCCTTGCCCCATCGCCCGTAGCCTGGAGCGGGTGGGCAATGCGTGGTCGATCCTGATCCTTCGGGATGCCTTTCAGGGCCTGACCCGCTTCGATCAGTTTCAGAAGAGCCTGGAGATCGCCCCCAATATCCTCAGCCGGCGCCTCAGCAGCCTGGTCGAGGCGGGGCTCCTGGAGCGGCGGCGCTATCGCGCGCATCCACCGCGCTATGAATACCTGCTGACCGACCGCGGCCGGGATTTCCGCCCGGTGCTCTGGAGCCTGCTGGCCTGGGGCAACAGGCATTTCGCTCCCGAGGGGCAGAGTGTCCTGCTGGTTGACAGCCAGACGGGCGCCCCCGCCGAGCCGATCCTGGTCGATCAGGCGAGCGGCCGGCCGCTCACCTCGCCCCAATTCCGCTCCGCCGCGGGCCCTGCCGCCGATGAGCGCACCCGCAAGCGGCAATCCCTCGCCGCCGAGAAGGGAGGCCAGCTATGACCGCCACGACCCTCGATCGGACCGTGGTCTCGATTCCCACAGTCGCCAAGAAGCGCCGCCGGGCGAAGCATTTGCCGCTAGCCGGCGCCGCGCTCCTCATCGGGCTCGGCGCTGCCTGGTATGGCCATCACTGGTGGACCGCCGGCCGCTTCATCGAGAGCACCGACGACGCCTATGTGGGCGGCGATATCACCGTGATCGCGCCCAAGGTGGCGGGATTCATCGCCGAGGTTGCGGTCACCGACAACCAGGCGGTGCATGCCGGTGATTTGCTGGTGAGACTGGACGATCGCGACTACAGGGCAGCGCTGGCGCGGGCAGAGGCCGCGGTGGCGGGTCAGAAGGCAACCCTCGCCAATCTCGACGCGCGGCGTCAGCTCCAGCTCGCCATGATCGCCCAGGCGAAGGCGGAGATCGCGGCCACGGAAGCCGAGATCGTCCGGGCCAAATACGATGTCGAGCGCTATCGCAGCCTGTCCCAGAGCCAGTTCGCCTCCCTGCAGCGCTTCCAGCAGGCCGACGCGGACTACAAGAAGGCCATTGCCAATGACGACAAAGCCAAGGCCGCAGTGACGGCCGCCGAGCGCGAGCTCGACGTCATCGACACCCAGAAGCGCCAGACCGAAGCGGATCTCGCCGCCGCCATCGCCGACCGTGACACCGCGCGGCTCAATCTCAGCTACACGGAGTTGAGAGCCCCGGTCGACGGCATCGTGGGCAACCGCAGCGCGCGGCGCGGCGCCTATGCGCCGGTAGGGGCGCAGCTCATCTCCCTGGTGCCCGCCCGAGGCCTTTGGATCGACGCCAATTTCAAGGAGAGCCAGCTCGCGAAGATGCGCGCCGGACTTCCGGCGCGGATCGAGGCGGATGTCCTGCCGGGCGAGGTCTTCACCGGCCATGTCGCAAGCCTGGCACCGGCCACCGGCGCCGAATTCAGCGTGCTGCCGCCGGAGAACGCCACGGGCAATTTCACCAAGATCGTGCAGCGCGTGCCGGTTCGCATCCTGCTGGATGGCGAAGCTTCGGCGCTGGGGCAGCTGCGTCCCGGGCTCTCGGTCACGGTGGACGTCGATGAGCGGGGTGCGTCGTGACAGCCATTGCCCTCAAGGCGCCGGCGTTCCAGCCGGCGCCGGTCCCGCAGGCGGCACCACAGGCGGCGTCTGCGAATGAGCTCTCCATGCCGGCGAAGATCTTCGCCTTCGCCACCATGTCCGTGGGCTTCTTCATCGCGCTCTTGGATATTCAGATCGTCTCAGCCTCGCTGCGCGATATCGGTGGCGGGCTCTCCGCCGGCGCCGATGAGACCGCCTGGGTCCAGACCAGCTATCTGATCGCCGAGATCATCGTCATCCCGCTCTCCGGCTGGCTGTCGCGAGTCATGTCGACGCGCTGGCTGTTCTGCGTCTCAGCCGCCGGCTTCACGGCTACCAGCCTGCTCTGCGGCTGGGCCTGGAACATCGAGAGCATGATCGTCTTCCGCGCCTTACAAGGCTTCCTCGGCGGCTCGATGATCCCGACAGTCTTCACAGCCGCCTTCGCCTTCTTCCCCGGCAAGCGCATCGTCGCCGCCGCGGCGACCGTGGGCGCCCTCTCCTCGCTCGCGCCGACGCTGGGCCCCACCATTGGCGGCTGGATCACCGACAATTACTCCTGGCACTGGCTCTTCTTCATCAATCTCATTCCCGGCATCTTCGTCGCCGTGGTGGTGCCGATGCTGGTGCGCATCGACAAGCCGAACCTGGCGCTGCTGAAGGGCGCCGACTATCCCGGCATGATCCTGATGGCGATCTTCCTCGGCTGCCTGGAATACACGCTGGAGGAGGGGCCGCGCTGGGACTGGTTCGGCGACGATACGATCCGCGCCACCGCCTGGATCGCCGGCATCAGCGGCATCGCCTTCATCTGGCGGAGCCTGACCTTTGCTCAGCCGGTGGTCGATCTCAGGGCGCTGAAGAGCCCGAACTTCGCCCTCGGCTGCTTCTTCTCCTTCGTCATCGGCATCGGCATCTTCTCGACCATTTACCTGACCCCGGTCTTCCTCGGTCGCGTCAGGGGTTTCAGCGCGCTGCAGATCGGCCTTGCGGTCTTCTCCACCGGTGTCTTCCAGGTCTGCTCCATCCCTGTGTACACCTTTCTCGCCCGGCGCATCGACCTGCGCTGGCTGATGATGTTCGGCCTCGCCTTGTTCACTCTCAGTATGTGGAACTTCATGCCGATCACCCATGACTGGGGCGGCTCGGAGTTGATGCTGCCCCAGGCGCTGCGCGGCTTCGCCCAGCAATTCGCCGTGGCGCCGACGGTGACCCTGACCCTGGGCGGGCTGGCGCCCGACCGGCTGAAGCTCGCCTCCGGCCTCTTCAACCTGATGCGCAATCTGGGGGGCGCCATCGGGATCGCTGCTTGCGGCACCTTCCTGAACGACCGGGTGAACCTGCATTTCCTCCGGCTGGCCGAGCATCTGACGACCGCCAATCCGGCGACGGTCGCCCTGATCCAGCGGGTCGCCGGCACCAAGACCGCAGGGGGCGGCGGCGATGCGGTCCACGGCCAAGGCGCGGCTCTGCAGCTGCTCTGGAACCTCACCTTGCGGGAAGCGGAGACCATGACCTGCGCCGACATCTTCACCGCGCTCGCCGTCTGCTTCGCCATCACCACCTTGATGGTGCCGCTGCTGCGCAAGATCGCCCCGCCGAAGGCCCCCTCCGCCGCCGCGCACTGACCGACCGCATCGTCGCGCCGGGCAGCCCTGCGTGTCGCCGGCCCGCCCTCTGGCCAGCCGGCAGGAAAGCTGGTCTTCTGTTTCCATGATCGACATGGATCGCATCCGCGCCGATACGCCGGCGGCATCGCGCCGGGCCTATCTGCACAATGCCGGCGCCGCCCTGATGCCCGTTCCTGTGGTCGAGGCCATCAAGGGACACATCGATCTCGAGGCGGAGATCGGCGGCTATGCGGCGGCGGCCAAGGAGTCTGAGCGGCTGGAGGGCGTCTATGGTTCGGTGGCGAGGCTGCTGAACGCCGCGCCGCAGGAGATCGCCCTGGTGGAAAATGCCACCGTCGCCTGGCAGATGGCCTTCTACGCGCTCGCCTTCCAGCCGGGCGACCGGATCCTGACGGCCGAGGCGGAATATGCCGCCAATTATGTGGCCTATCTCCAGACTGCCAAGCGAACCGGGGCGAGGGTCGATGTGGTGCCGAGCGATGCCAGCGGCGAACTCGATGTGGCGGCGCTGGAGGGCATGATCGACGAGCGAGTGAAGCTCATCTCCATCACCTGGGTCCCCACCAATGGCGGGCTTACCAATCCGGCGGCGGCGATCGGCAAGGTCGCGCGCCGCCACGGTATTGTCTATCTGCTCGACGCCTGCCAGGCCGTGGGGCAGATGCCGGTGGATGTCGAAGCGGTCGGCTGCGACATGCTTTCCGCCACCGGCCGCAAGTTCCTGCGGGGTCCCAGGGGCACGGGCTTCCTCTATGTCCGTGGCAGCATGCTGGACCGGCTCGAGCCGCCGATGATCGATCACTATGCCGCCCCCTGGGTCGCGCGCGACCAGTACAAGCTGCGCGAAGACGCGCGGCGCTTCGAGAACTGGGAGAACAACTATGCTGGACGGCGCGGTCTGGGCGTTGCCGTCGACTATGCGCTCGCCATCGGGCTCGATGCCATCGAGGCGCGCTGCCGCCTGCTGGCCGGGCGGCTCCGGGCGGGTCTCGGCGCTATCTCCGGGGTGAAGTTGCGCGATCTCGGGCGAAATCCCTCGGCCATCGTCAGCTTCACGATCGAGGGGCATGAGGCGGAAGACATCGTCGCCCGGGCCGGTCGTGCGGGCATCACCATCGGTGCCTCCGATCCGGCCAGCACGCGCCTCGATGCGGAGGCACGCCGGCTGCCGGACCTGGTGCGCGCCTCGCCGCATTATTACAACACGGAGGCGGAGGTCGACCGCCTGATCGAGTTCTGCGCCGCCTTGTGACCACGCTCGCCGACGCCATCCTAGAGTAGCTGAAACATCCTACAGCAAC
>DATFRE010000603.1:0-2489 GCA_035263545.1 Dongiaceae bacterium | reverse complement strand
ATCCGCAGCGCCCCGAAGGGCTGATCGAAGCCTGCTTCGAGGAGCAGGCGCGGCGCTGGAAGCCGATCCTCGACGAGTTCGACCATTACGGCGTCGATGTCTGCTTCGAGATCCATCCCAGCGAGGACATGTTCGACGGCGAGACCTTCGAGATGTTCCTCGATAAGGTCGGCGGCCATCGGCGCTGCAACATCAATTACGATGCGAGCCACTTCATCAAGCAGGGATTGGACTATCTGGGCTTCATCGACGTCTATCACGAGCGCATCAAGGCCTTCCATGTGAAGGACGCCGAGTTCAACCCGACAGCCAAGCAAGGCTATTTCGGCGGCTATAAGGGATGGCTCGAACGCGCGGCCCGCGACCGGTCCCTGGGCGATGGCCAGGTCGACTTCAAGGGGATCTTCTCGAAATTCGCGGCCTATGACTTCGCCGGATGGGCGGTCTATGAATGGGAGGACTGCCTGCAGCACCCCGAGACCGCGGCCAGCAAGGGCGCCCGGTTCATCACCGATCACATCATCGAGGTGACTGACCGGACCTTCGACGACTTCGCGGCCACGGGGGTGGACAAGGCCACCAATCTGAAGCTGCTTGGCCTGGAAAGATAAAGCGATGGTCTACGCCACCGCGGACGGCGCCGGGCAGATGCGGCGCCTGCGCTACGGCATGATCGGCGGCGGCCGCGATGCCTTCATCGGCGCCGTCCATAGGATGGCCGCGCGGCTCGACGACCAGTATGAGCTGCTGGCAGGCGCGCTTTCGGCCGATCCGGAAAAGGCGCGGCTCTCCGGCCGGGATCTCGGCCTCGATCCGACGCGCATCTATGGCGGCTTCGAGGAGATGGCCAAAGCCGAGGCCGCACGTCCGGACTGCATCGAGGCGGCGGTGATCGTCACCCCCAACCACCTGCACGCGCCGATCGCCAAGGCCTTCCTCGCCGCCGGCATCGACGTCATCTGCGACAAGCCGCTCTCCCTAACCATGGAAGAGGCCTATGACCTGGTGCGGTGGGTGCGGGAGTCGAAGCTCGTCTTCGCCGTCACCCATCACAACACCGGCTATCCCATGGTGCGCCAGGCCCGCGAGATGATCGCTGCCGGCGCGCTCGGCGAGCTGCGCATCGTCCATGCCGCCTATATCCAGGACTGGCTGACCCAGCCCATCGATGCCGAGGGCCAGAAACAGGCGGAATGGCGTACCGATCCGGTGCGCGCCGGCCTCTCGGCCTGCCTCGCCGATATCGGGGTCCATGCCTATAACCTCGCGCAGTTCGTCACGGGCATGGATGCGGCGCAGGTTTCCGCCGATCTCGCCACCTTCGTTCCCGGGCGACGCCTCGACGACAACGCCCACGTGCTGTTGCGCTACGCCAATGGCGCGAAGGGCGTGCTGCTGGCAAGTCAGGTGGCGCCCGGCAACCCGAACAATCTCTCGCTCAAGGTCTATGGCGACAAGGCCGGGCTCGAATGGTCGGGAGAGGCGCCGGAGGTCCTGCGATTCACACCCTTCGGGGAGCCGACCCGTATTCTGCTGCGCGGCGGTGCCGGCAACACCAGTGAGTCCCGCCGGGGCTCGCGCATCCCCGCCGGCCATCCCGAGGGCTTGATCGAGGCCTTCGCCAATCTCTACCGCGACGCCGCGAGCCTGATCCGCGCGCGGCGCGCCGGACAGGCTTTCGACCCGTTGGCCGCCGCCTCGGTCCCGACGGTGATCGACGGCGCCAAGGGAATGCGCTTCGTCGAGGCGGCAGTGCGGTCGAGCCGTGCCGACGGCAAATGGATGCCGGCGGCGCTGGAAGAATAGGACCCGCCGCTCAGTCCTCCTCCTCATGCCAGGTCCGCCCGTCGCGCTCGATCAGGGCGACGGAGGCGCTCGGCCCCCAGCTCCCGGCGATATAGGGTTTCGGGGTCACCCCTTCGCGGTCCCAGCCCTCCAGGATCGGCTCGATCCACCGCCAGGCTTCCTCCACCTCATCCACCCGCATGAAGAGGGTCGGCCGCCCGCGGATCACGTCCAGCAGAAGCCGCTCATAGGCATCGGGGCTGCGCCCGCCGAAGGCTTCCTTGAAGCTGAGGTCGAGGGCGGTCTGGCGGAGCCGGAGCTCGCCGGGGCCGCGCTGCTTGTTCAGCATTAGCAGGCGGATGCCCTCGTTCGGCTGCAGGCGCATGACGAGCTGGTTGGGATGGATGGCGCCGGCGCTTTCGGGATAGAGGGCATAGGGCGGGGCGCGGAACTGCACCACGATCTCCGAGGTCCGGCCCTGCAAGCGCTTGCCGCTGCGCAGGTAGAAGGGAACGCCCGCCCAGCGCCAGTTCTGCACTCTCGCCTTGATCGCGACGAAGGTCTCCGTGTCGCTGGGTCCTTTCGCGTCCGGCTCCTGGAGATATCCCGGCACCGGCTGGCCATCGGCCGCGCCGGCCCGATACTGGCCGCGGACCGTGAGATGCACGGTATCGGCGCCGCGGATCGGCGCGAGGGAGCGCAGC
>DATFRE010000602.1:0-12389 GCA_035263545.1 Dongiaceae bacterium | reverse complement strand
ACCATTGAAAGGGTGCTCCGCGCCGCCAAGTCATGGTTAACGGCAAGGGCAAAGCGCAAGCGAGGAACGGGGGCGACATTTTGATCGAGCGCGCGCTCGAGGTGGCGCCGCGCGGTGGCGTGATCTCCTACGTAATGCAGCGTGATCCCAGTCAGTCTATCGCCGATCTGCCGAGTCGCAGCGTCGCCTATCTTGTCGGCGAGGGCACAGAACCGCTCCGCAAGAGCAAGCGCCCCGCCACAATCTCCGAGAGACACACGGTAGACCCACAGTCCCCATATCGCCCGTAACTGATACTCGCTTTCATCGAGCCTTTCAGCGAGCCGGAGGGCTTTCGTCCAGACAAGATTTGTCTCGGGCAGCGGGCCTCTCACGTTCGTCACCGCTGTTGCCAGCGCCGCCAGGAGCTGCATCTCGTCGCGTTCGCTACGGTTCGGTTCGGCCATAGGGCTTGCGAGCGCTCGTTCGGCGTATTCGCGGCATTCGTCCATGAGGGACAATTGCATCCACAGCGGGATCGAAGCGACGGTGAGCGCCACGCCGAGCGAGGCACTGCCGCTCGGAGAAAAGGCCCATTTCAGCGCGCTTCGGACGTCGTCGATCCTGCGGCCATACACCTCCAGCCACTCGGCGGTCGGCCGCGCCTCCCACTCGGCCCCCGCTCGCTCGAACAGATCCCGATGGTGCTCGGCATGGCGCCGTACATAGTCCTCGACCTCGCCGCTCTCGGTCAGCTTCTGCATCGCGTAAGTGCGCGTGGTATCGAGCAGCCGATATTGCACGACCGCGCCCCCCACATCCGCCGAAACTAGCGACTTCGCGACCAAACTCGCGACGCCCTCGACGACGTCGGTCTTGGCGTCTGCGGCAACTGCACTTGCTGAATCGAGCGTGAAGGTGCCGGAGAACACCGAAAAGCGCCGCAGGAGGGCACGCTCGTCCTCGGGCAGAAACTCGTAGCTCCAGTCGAACGCTGCTGCCAGGGTTCGATGCCGCGGCAGGGCGGTGCGCGTTCCATACTTCAGGAGCCGAATTCGATCATCTAGGAGTACCGACAGCTGCCGTACGCCGAAGGCGTCGACACGGGTGGCCGCCAGTTCGATCGCGAGCGGCATCCCTTCCAGCTTGCGGCAGATGTCGGCAACGGCAGGCGCATTTGCGTCGTTTAATTCGAATCCGTCCAGGTTCGCCGCCGCGCGCTCGACGAAAAGCTGGACGGACGGGAAAGCAAGGGCTTCCGAGGCCGTGAGCTCCGATGACTTGGGAGGAAGCTCCAGAGGCGACAAGCGGTGCACGCGCTCACCCTTCGCGTGCAGCGGCTCGCGACTAGTCGCCAAGATGTGCACTCCCTCGGCGCCTTCGAAAATCTGCTCTGCCAACGAGGCAGCCGCCTCGATGACGTGCTCACAGCTGTCGAAAACGACGAGCATCTGCTTGTCTCGGAGAAAGGCGACCAATCCGGGCACCACGTTCTCGGAGTGAATCATGAGTCCGACCGCCGAAGCGAGTGCGCTCGGGACAAAATGTGGATCACTAAGCGGTGAAAGATCCACGAACCGGACCCCGTGCTCGTAGGCGGAGACGAGCGTTTCAGCTACCGCAAGAGCAACTGTCGTCTTGCCTATCCCGCCCGCTCCCACAATGGTAATGAACCGTCGTCTCGACAATTGATCCAGGAGCGCATTGATCGTAGCGGCGCGGCCAAGCGTTCGTGTTTGTGACGCCGGCAGATTGTGCCCGTGGGCCACCCCGACGCCGGGCTGAGCCGACACCTTCTGCGGTTCGGAGAGTTCAACCGGCGCCACGAAGCGGTACCCTTGCCCTGGAACACTGGCGAGGTATCGGCGGCCTGGCTGGCCGTCGCCCAATACCCTTCGAAGCCCCGCGACCTGGACTTTGAGGTTGCTCTCATCGACGACAATGTTGGGCCAGACGCGAGCCATGAGTTCCTTCTTGCTCACGAGCTCACCCGCGCGCTCAACCAGCACGTTCAGGATTTCCAGGGCCCGAGCGCCGACCCGCACGGGAGTTTCGCCTTCCAGCAGAAGCCGTTGCGCCGGAAACAGGCGGAAAGGGCCGAACGACGCCACGCGCTCTGAGGTAGCGGACCGATCGTCCATTCCCAGCAGCACTTACCAGACCTAACCTGACGAAGCCAGGCTTAACCTGACCAGCAGTGTGCCTGTCTACGATCCGGGCAAAAGTCCCATATTCTTGGATTGTCATGGCCTTCTCGGACACCTGGCCGAGCGCAAGGCGCTGGCCAACGAACTGACCGCAACTCCTACGCGGCGCGACTTTGGAAAGATACCGCGCACATGCCTGCCTGACGCTCGGCGCAACTGCACCGCGGTCGAGGGCGCCTCAGGTATCGGCTTTCGCCCGGCGGCAGAGTACGCGGTCGACGCAGCCGGCAGGCAGGTTTCACTCATCGAGATGGGCATTGAAGGATCGGAGTTGACACCGGCGCTCGCCGGGCTCAACCGAAAATGGCTACCCAGCTCCTCCGCTGGGATGCGTCATCTTCGAAAATTCTGGAGAAATCTGGTCGGAGTGAGTGGATTCGAACCACCGGCCCCTGCGTCCCGAACACAGTGCTCTACCAGGCTGAGCTACACTCCGACCGCGGGCCGGGCCTTATAGCGCCATCCTCCCGGCCGAGGCAAGGGCCAGTGGTGGCTAAGGGGCGGCTAAAACGCCCGCTCGATGCAGAAATCCACCACGTCGAGCAAGCCGCGCTTCTCCGGCCCGTCCGGGAAGATCCCCATCGCATCGCGGGCGATGGCGCCGTAATGCCGGGCGCGGGCCACCGTATCGCGCAGCGCCCCATGACGCTCCAGCAGGGCGATGGCGTGGCCGAGATCCTCCTCGGACTGCTCGACCTGCTCGATGCAGCGCCGCCAGAAGCCCCGCTCGCTTTCATCCCCCCGCCGGAAGGCGAGCACGACGGGAAGCGTGACCTTGCCCTCCCGGAAGTCGTCGCCCACCGTCTTGCCCAGCTCCGCCTGCTTGGCGGAGTAGTCCAGCATGTCGTCGATGAGCTGGAAGGCGATGCCGACATTGAGCCCGTAGCTGTCGAGGGCCTCCTCCTCGACCTTCGGGCGGTCGGCGACGACCGCGCCGATGCGGCAGGCGGCGGCGAAGAGGGCGGCCGTCTTACAGCGGATCACGTCGAGATAGGCCTGCTCGGAGGTATCGGTGTCGTTGCTGGTGACGAGCTGCAGGACCTCGCCCTCGGCGATCACCGCCGAGGCGCCGGAGAGAATCTCCAGCACGCGGAGCGACCCGTCGGCGACCATGAGCTGGAAGGCCCGGCTGAACAGGAAATCGCCGACCAGGACGCTGGCCTTGTTGCCCCAGACCGCATTGGCGGTGGCGAGCCCGCGGCGCAGATCACTCTCGTCCACCACATCGTCATGCAGCAGGGTCGCGGTGTGGATGAACTCGACGCAGGCTGCCAGCGCCTGGTGCCTTCCGCCGCGATAGCCGCACATGCGGGCCGCCGCCAGGGTCAGCATCGGGCGCAGGCGCTTGCCGCCGGCGGCGACGAGATGCCCGGCCAGCTGCGGGATCAGCGGCACCGGGCTGTGCATATGCTTGATGATCAGCTCGTTGACGATGCGCAGGTCATCCTTCACCAGCCGCTGAAGCTCGTCGATGGATGGCTTGCGGCTGCGGCCCCGTTCTTCGTCCAAATTGAGGATGACTGCCACGCGCGACCCCGTTTCTTGACCTCGACCCTTCCCCAAGCGAGCATAGAAGGGCCAAACCGGGGGTCAAGTCGCGCCGGAACCGTCGCCCCGGGTAGGCGCTCACCCGGCACCGAGCCGAGGGGATTGGAGTGACACCGTGAAGGAGCTGGTCCGGACGAACGATCTGGTGAAGATGTCCTTCCTGCAGGCGCTCCTGACCGATGCAGGAATAGAGCATGTGGTGCTGGATACCCATATGAGCATCACCGAGGGCAATGCGAATTTCATCGCCCCGCGCCTGATGGTGGACAGCGACGACTATTCCCGCGCCAAGCGCCTGCTGGCCGATGCCGGGCTCGATGTCGGGACGTGAGGCGACGGCCGGCCCCGCACGCGACGATACGAGCGAAGATGCGATTCTGGGCGGGCAGCTCCGGCTCCGCCAGCCGGCGAAGGGCTATCGCGCGGGCATCGATCCGATCTTCCTCGCCGCTGCGGCGCCGGCATCGGCGCGCGCGCTCGATCTCGGCTGCGGCGTCGGCGCGGCGGCGCTGTGCCTCGCCCGCCGCCTGCCGGAGGTCGAGGTCGCGGGGCTGGAGATCCAGCCTGGCTTGGCGGCACTTGCCAGGGAGAATGTCCGGCTGAACGGGCTCGAAGCGCGGATCAGGATCCACGAGGGTGACCTGCTGCGGCCGCCGATGCTGCTCTCGGGCGATTTCGATCTCGTGATGGCGAATCCTCCCTTTCATGCCGCCGGCCAGGCGACATCACCCGCCGATCCCGGCCGCGCCCGCGGCCATGTCGAGGGTGCGGCGGATCTCGCGCGCTGGATTTCAAAGGCGCTGAAGTTCGCCGGGCCGAAGGGCCTGCTGCTGCTGATCCATCGGCCGGAGCGGCTCGGCGATCTCCTGGCCCTTCTCGAGGGGCGGGCCGGCGGGATCACGGTCTTTCCGCTCTGGCCCGGCGCCGGCCGGCCTGCGCGGCGCATCCTGATTCTCGCCCGCAAGGGCAGCGCCGCGCCCATGACCCTGGCCGCGGGCCTCGTGCTCCACGAGGCGGATGGCCGCTACACCACCGCCGCTGATGCGATCTTGCGCGGCGCCGCGCTCGATCTGGCTTAGCGCCGGACCATCCGTATCGCCGCTCCGCCAAGAGATTCGCGCCGCGGCCACCCCTGACGTCATGGCCGGGCTTGTCCCGGCCATCCACGTCGATCAGCGAGAACCACCGCAGGTGGTCAAGCCTCGCTCTCTCCGCCGTCATGGTCGGCGAAGGCCGACCATCCACGAGTTTGCCAATCGCGAATAGGGCATCAGCCAAGTTCCATCGAATTGCCGCGGCCTGGCGGCACGGCAAGACGTGGATGCCCGGGACAAGCCCGGGCATGACGACAAGGGGGTGCGAGAAGGGGCCGCGAATGCCTGGAGATTCCCTGCAGAAGCAGAAAAGCCAGCCTCGATCAGCTCTGCTGCATCAGCTCCTGCAGGACCCCAGTGACGGCCGCGAGCGGAATGCGTGCGATCTCCGGCCCGCCGTAATCGCGGGCCCATAAGACCCGGCTGCGGGGGGCCATGGGCTGCCAGGCGCGCGGGTCGCTCGGGCCGAAGAGGGTGAGCAGGGGGCTCCCCGCCGCGCCCAGCAGATGAGCGGTGCCGGTGTCGTGGCCGACGGCCGCGCTCATGCGCCGCCCCAATGCCAGAGAGAGCTCAACATCCTTCAGGGTCTCGCTCTCGCTGCAGCCCGGGAACAGCGCCTGGGGCAAGGCCTGGCGCAGGGGCGCCAGCATGGTCTGCTCGATCGGCCCGAGGATGAAGACCGGCTTGGCGCCTTGCGCCGCGATCCAGCGGGCGAGTTCGATGTAACGTTCGAGAGGCCAGCAGCGCTCGGGTCTCGATGAGCCGGGGGCGAGCCCCACATAGCGCGGCCCCGGTGGGAGGAGCTTCGCGGCGCTCTCCGCCGCTGCCGGCTCCAACTCGATCTCGCCGGCACCGTCGACCGGGGCGCCCGTCACCCCCTCGAGAAGCTTCAACAGCCGGGTGAGCCTGTGCCGCGGTCGGCTCCCCTCCGGGCGCCGGCTGCAGAAGAGATATCCGGGTGTCGGTGCCTGATAGAGGTCGACCTTCAGCAGCAGCCATGTCGCCATCACCACCGCATTGTTGGTGCGGTTGTCGATGACCAGGGAATAGCGCGGCAGGCTGCGCAGCCGGCCGATCGCTGGGCCCCATGGCCGGCGAAAGCCGGCGAAGGAGACCACCTTGCGCAGATCGGGGCCCGCGATGCGGGCCAGCACGCCGGCATAGGGCGCGGGCCCTTCGGAGACGTACCAGTCGATCGCCTCCGTTGGATAGGCGCGACGGAGCGCGCGAAGGAGATAGAGCTTGTAGAAGCCATCCCCCAGACTCTCGCGCTCGGAGATGACGGCGATGCCGCCGCCGGGCCGGGGCAGGGGGCGGGCGAGGGGGTTGGCCAGGGGACGGGGATCGGAATTCGGCTGGGGACGCATGGCGCGGGCGAAATTAGCAGGACGGCTGCGGCTTTGCATCGCTTGACCGGTCCGGCCGACCTCTCCTATATGGCCCGATGATCACGATCCCGAGCTTGCCGAAGCTCATCCTTCTCATCGGCATCACCGTCGTGGTCTGGTACGTCTTCCGCTTCCTGGGGCAGGTCGACAGGGCCCGCCAGCAGGCGGCGCGGGAGGCGGCCAAGGCCGCGGCCGCCAAGGGCCATCGCCGGACGGCGGGGCGCGAGTCCCGAGGCGGCGTGGCCCAGGTCGAGGACATGGTGAAATGCCGGACCTGCGGCGCTTATGTTCCGGTCCGCAGCCCGAGCCGCTGCGGGCGCAACGATTGCCCCTTCTAGAAGCGCCGCTTTAGCTCTTCGGCGGTTGCTTGACCCCTCCGGGCCCGCTGGCTAGGTTGCTGCACCGCAAAAACCGCCCGGCGACCGCGAGATGGCCGACCCCGAGACCTGCTTTCAACGACTGATTCTGAAGCTGCAGGACTATTGGGCCGCCAAGGGCTGCGTTGTCGTGCAGCCCTATGATCTCGAGGTGGGTGCTGGAACCTTTCATCCGGCGACGACGCTGCGCGCGCTCGGGCCGGAACCCTGGCGGGCGGCCTATGTGCAGCCCTCGCGCCGCCCCAAGGATGGGCGCTATGGCGAGAACCCCAACCGGCTGCAGCACTACTACCAGTTCCAGGTGATCCTGAAGCCCTCGCCGGAGGAGAGCCAGGAGCTTTATCTCGCCAGCCTCGAGGCGCTGGGCATTCGGCTGCGCGACCACGATGTGCGCTTCGTCGAGGATGATTGGGAGAGCCCGACCATCGGTGCCTGGGGTCTCGGCTGGGAGGTCTGGCTCGACGGCATGGAGGTGAGCCAGTTCACCTATTTCCAGCAGGTCGGCGGGATCGAATGCGATCCGGTCTCGACCGAGCTCACCTATGGGCTCGAGCGCCTGGCCATGTTCGTCCAGGGTGTCGAGAGCGTCTACGATCTTGACTGGAACGGCCGGCCCAAGGGTGAGGGCGGTATGACCTATGGCGATGTCTATCTGCGTGCCGAGCGCGAATTCTCCGCCTTCAATTTCGAGGTGACCGATCCTGAGATTCTATTCCGCCATTTCGAGGATGCTGAGACGACCTGCGCCCGGCTCTTGGAACGCCGGCCGGCCCTCGCGCTGCCGGCCTATGACCAATGCCTGAAGGCGAGCCACATCTTCAACCTGCTGGACGCGAGGGGTGTGATCTCCGTTACCGAGCGCCAGGCCTATATCGCCCGGGTGCGCACTCTCGCCAAGGGCTGCTGCGAAGCCTGGCTTGGGGATCGCGCGGCGGCGGCGGGCTGACGCATGGGCGAATTCCTGCTCGAGCTTCTGTCCGAGGAGATCCCGGCGCGCATGCAGACCCGGGCCTCGGACGATCTCAGGCGCCTGGTCTCAGACAAGCTGACGGAGGCCGGGCTCGGCCATGGCAAGGCGGAAGCCTATGCGACGCCGCGCCGGCTGGCGCTGCGTCTCGAAGGCTTGCCGGCGCAGCAGCCCGATCGCGAGATCGAGGTCAAAGGTCCCCGGGTCGGCGCGCCCGAGACCGTGCTCCTGGCCTTTCTCAAGGCGCGCGGGCTCGCGAGCATCGAGGCCTGCGAGCAGCGGGAGAGCGGGCGCGGGGCCTTCTGGTTCTATGTCGAGCGCGTGGCCGGCCGGCCCGCGCCGGCGGTGCTGGCCGATCTCCTGCCGCAGGTCATCGCGAGCTTCCCCTGGCCGAAATCCATGCGCTGGGCCCATGACCGCGTGACCTGGGTCCGGCCGCTGCGCAACATCGTCGCGGTCTTCGACGGCGACCTGGTCTCCTTCGAGATCGATCTCGGCGCGCCGAACCGGCCGCATCGCATGGCCTCGCGCCAGGAGACCTTCGGCCATCGCTTTCTGGGGCCGCAGAGCCTCGTGGTCTCGAACTTCCAGACCTACAAGGCGCGCCTTGCCGTGCGCCAGGTCATGCTCGATCCGGCGGAGCGCCGCCATACCATCCGCAAGAATGCCGAGCGCCTGGCGCGCACGGAATCCTTGAGCCTCACCGCCGACGAGGCGCTGCTCGACGAAGTGGTGGGGCTGGTGGAATGGCCCGTCGTGCTCATGGGCCGCATCGATGCCGGCTTCATGGATCTGCCGCCGGAGGTCCTGACCACGGTGATGCGCACCCATCAGAAGTATTTCGCGCTCGAGGATTCCGACGGCCGCCTCGCGCCGCGCTTCATCGTCGTCTCCAATATGGAGACCCGCGACCAGGGTGCGACCATCGTACAGGGCAATGAGCGCGTGCTCAGGGCGCGTCTCGCGGATGCCCAGTTCTTCTGGGACCAGGATCGCAAGGTCCGGCTGGAATCCCGCCTTCCGGCGCTCCTACCCATCGTCTTCCATGCCAAGCTCGGAAGCGTGGCCGCCAAGGTCGAGCGCATGGAGGCGCTGGCCGCGGCCCTCGCCCCGCATCTCTCCGGCGCCGAGGCCACGGTCGTGCGCCGGGCGGCCCGGCTCTCCAAGGCGGACCTGACCACCGGCATGGTCGGGGAGTTTCCGGAACTGCAAGGAATAATGGGGCGTTATTACGCGAGACTTGAAGGCGAGACCCCCGACGTGGCCAACGCCATAGCCGAGCATTACGCCCCCGCCGGCCCCCATGACAAATGTCCGACCGCACCGGTTTCCATCGCCGTTGCGCTTGCCGACAAGCTCGACACGCTGGTGGGCTTCTGGGGCGTGGACGAGAAGCCCACCGGCTCCAAGGACCCCTTCGCGCTTCGCCGCGCCGCCCTCGGCGCCATCCGCTTGATCCTCGAGAACGGCGTGCGCTGCCGCCTGCTCGACCTCTTCGAGACAGCCATCGCCCGCTACCAGGATCAGGCCACGGCACTGGATGGCGATGCGGTGCGTCGCGATCTCCTGGATTTCTTCGCCGACCGCCTGAAGGTCGCGCTCAAGGAGAAGGGCGTGCGCCATGATCTCATCGCCGCCGTCTTCGCTCTCAAGCTCGCAGACGGCCGGCGCGAGGATGACCTCGTCCGCCTGATGCGCCGCGTCGACGCTTTGGCGGATTTCCTCAGAAGTGAGGACGGCGCAAATCTCCTGACCGCCTCCAAGCGCGCCGGCAATATCCTGCGCATCGAGGAGAAGAAGGACGCCACGTCCTATGACGGCCCGGCCGATCCCTCGCTCCTCGCTTTGCCCGAGGAATCGGCCCTGGCGGAGGCTCTCGCCGCGGCGCGCGCGGCGGCGGAACCGGCCATCGCGCGGGAGGATTTCGGCGCCGCCATGGCCGCGCTCGCCCGGCTGCGCGGCCCCGTGGACCAGTTCTTCGACAAGGTCACCGTCAACAGCGATGATGCGGCCCAGCGCGCCAATCGCCTGCGCCTGCTCTCGCGCATCCGGGCGACGCTCGCCATCGTCGCCGACTTCTCGAAGATCGAGGGTTGACCAGAGGGCTGACCAGAGGGCTGACAATGAGCAACTGGGTCTATTGCTTCGGTGGCGGCAAGGCCGACGGCCGGGCCGATATGAAGAATCTCCTGGGCGGCAAGGGCGCCAATCTCGCCGAGATGTCCAATTTCGGTTTGCCGGTGCCGCCGGGCTTCACCATCACCACCGAGGTCTGCACCCACTATTACGCCAACGGCAAATCCTATCCGGAGGGGCTGGAGGGCGATGTCGCTCAGGCTTTGGCGGCGATCGAGGCGGAGGTCGGGCGCAAATTCGGCGATGCGAGGAATCCGCTGCTCGTGTCCGTGCGCTCGGGCGCGCGCGTCTCCATGCCCGGCATGATGGATACCGTGCTGAATCTCGGGCTGAACGATGAGACGGCGGCGGGCCTCGCCGAGGGCACCGGCAATCCCCGCTTCGCCTATGACAGCTACCGCCGCTTCATCCAGATGTACGGCAATGTCGTCCTCGGCGTCGATCACCACCATTTCGAGGAGCTGCTCCAGCTCCACAAGGAGGATCGCGGCCTCGATCTCGATACCGAGCTGACCGCCGATGACTGGAAGAAGCTGGTCCAGGACTACAAGGCCAAGGTCGAGGAGGAGCTGGGCGAGCCCTTCCCGCAGGATCCCCGCGCCCAGCTCTGGGGCGCCATCGGCGCGGTCTTCGGCAGCTGGCGCACGGCGCGTGCCGTCACCTACCGCAAGCTCCACAACATCCCGGAGGAATGGGGCACGGCGGTCAATGTCCAGGCCATGGTCTTCGGCAATATGGGCGATGACTGCGCCACGGGGGTGGCCTTCACCCGCAATCCCTCCACCGGCGGCAACGAGTTCTACGGCGAGTTCCTGGTCAACGCCCAGGGCGAGGATGTCGTCGCCGGCATCCGCACGCCGCAATCACTGACGCTCGCCGGCAAGAAGGCGAACCGCTCCCAGCTTCCCGCCATGGAAGAGGCGATGCCCGCGCTTTTCGCCGAGCTCGACCGGGTGCGCCGGAAGCTGGAGAGCCACTACCGCGACATGCAGGACATCGAGTTCACGGTCGAGCGCGCCAAGCTCTATATGCTGCAGACCCGCTCCGGCAAGCGCACCGCCCAGGCGGCCCTCAAGATCGCCGTGGACATGGTGGCCGAGGGGCTGATCGACCAGCGCCAGGCGGTCGCCCGGGTCGATCCCGCCTCCCTCGACCAGCTTCTGCATCCGACCCTCGATCCCAAGGCGCCGCGCAAGGTGATCGCCCGCGGCCTGCCCGCCTCGCCCGGGGCCGCGGCGGGGCGCGCGGTCTTCAGCGCCGACGAGGCGGAGGACCGCGCCGCCAAGGGCGAGAAGGTGATCCTGGTTCGCAGCGAGACCAGCCCCGAGGACATCCACGGCATGCATGCCGCCGCCGGCGTGCTGACGACCCGCGGCGGCATGACGAGTCATGCGGCTGTGGTGGCCCGCGGCATGGGGCGGCCCTGCGTCGCGGGTGCCGGCGATCTCAGGATCGACGAGCACCAGAAGATCATGAAGGTGCGCGACGTCGCCGTCAGGGACGGCGATCTCATCACCATCGATGGCGGCACCGGCGAGGTGATGCTGGGCGAGGTGCCGACGATCCAGCCCGAGCTCTCCGGGGACTTCGCCAAGCTGATGGGATGGGCGGACCAGTACCGCAAGCTCAAGGTGCGCAGCAATGCCGAGACGCCCGCCGATGCGCGCATGGCGCGCCGCTTCGGGGCCGAGGGCATCGGGCTCTGCCGCACCGAGCATATGTTCTTCGATGGCGGGCGCATCGTCGCCATGCGCGAGATGATCGTGGCCGAGACCATCGAGGGGCGCCGCGCGGCGCTGGCCAAGATCCTGCCCATGCAACGCGACGATTTCGTCGAGCTGTTCCGCATCATGAAGGGGCTGCCGGTCACCGTGCGCCTCCTCGACCCGCCGCTGCACGAGTTCCTCCCCAATACGCGGGGCGAGATGGAGGAGGTGGCGAAGGCCGCCGGCCTTCCCGTCGAGCATGTCGCCCAGCGCGCCGCGATGCTGAAGGAATCCAATCCCATGCTGGGCCATCGCGGCTGCCGGCTGGGCATCACCTATCCTGAGGTCTACGAGATGCAGGCGCGGGCCATCTTCGAGGCGGCCGCGCTGGTAAAGGAGGAGACCGGCGAGACCGTCGAGGCGGAGATCATGATCCCGCTGGTGGCGATCCCGCGCGAGCTCTCGATCCTGAAGGAGGTGGTCGACCGCGTGGAGGGCGAGGTGAGCAAGGCGCATGGCACGACGCTTGCCTATACCGTCGGCACCATGATCGAGCTGCCGCGCGCAGCCCTCCTGGCCGACAGGATCGCGGCCGACGCCGATTTCTTCAGCTTCGGGACCAACGACCTGACGCAGACCACCTATGGCCTCAGCCGCGACGATGCGGCGCGCTTCCTGCAGGAGTACGAGCGCAAGGGCATCCTGACCGTCGATCCCTTCATCAGCCTCGATCCCGACGGGGTCGGCGAGCTGGTGAAGATCGCCGCCGAGCGCGGCCGGCGGACCCGCGCCGATCTGAAGCTCGGCATCTGCGGCGAGCATGGCGGCGATCCGGCCTCCATCCGCTTCTGCGCCTCGGTCGGGCTCGACTATGTTTCCTGCTCGCCCTTCCGCGTGCCGATCGCCCGCCTCGCCGCGGCGCAGGCGGCGCTCGCCGAGGCGAAGCGGCATCCGGCTTAGGGGTTTTGCCGCGCCGCCCGTCCGGCG
>DATFRE010000601.1:0-4364 GCA_035263545.1 Dongiaceae bacterium | reverse complement strand
ACCGATCCTTGGGTATTGCCCCAGAGTCATTCGACGTGCTTTGCCATCGAAGCGATACATGAATAGCCAGGACTTGCGGCCTGAGGGCGCGATTCGCACGCCGAAGCCCGTACGTCCGACCTCCCATACCTCGTAGCGATCGCCCTTCGGCTTCAGCGCCGCTATACCCTTGTCGGTAAACCGCATCTGATCCTCGCCGCTACCCGCTACCCAAGTCTCTCTGTGGGTAGCGTTTCATCCTAAACTGTGTGAAACGCGCTGGAAACCGATGCTACACCAGACGTGCCCCATTTGCAGCTCTTTCCTAAGCTTTCCCGCGTTCAACATGTTTCAGGGAATTGCAGCGGCAGCGTTGAAAAGTGACTCGTGAACACCTGCCAGCCCAATTCCCTGCTGGCGGCGATCCACGACCGGATGCCGCTGATCATCGATGTGCCCGACTACGACGCATGGCTCGCCGGCGACCTGCCGCCGCTCGATCTGCTGCGGCCCTTTCCGGCGGAGCGGATGATGGCCTATGAGGTCAGCACCAAGATCAACAAGGCGGGTTACGACCAGCCGGATATCCTCGATCCGGCGCCCGAGACCGATGAGGGGCCCGCCGCGCCGCAGCTCCCCTTGTAGCGGAAAAAACTCGCTCGACTAGAGCCGCGCCAGGCGCTCGACCATCAGATCGAAGAACGGCTCGTCCTTGCCCTCCAGCAGGACGAGGCAATTGCCGTCCTCGCGCCAGTCGAAGACGGTCTCGCCATCGCGGGCGCCGCCGGTCTCGACGCGTATGGCGGCACGCCGGCCGGCGAAGAGATCGGGGCGAAGGAGCCAGGCGATGGTCAGCGGGTCGTGCATATGGCCATCGCCATGGTGGAAGTGGCTGAGCATGCCGGCGACCGCGCGGCCGACGGGGCTGCACAGGCCGGCGAAGCGCTGGATGCGCCGCCGGCTCGCCACCATCTGGGCCGACAGGTCGAGGGGGACGAGGGTGATCGGCAATCCGGCAGCGAAGACGATCTCCGCTGCCTCCGGATCGACGAAGATGTTGAACTCCGCATGAGGAGACATGTTGCCGCCGTTCTTCGGCGTCGCCCCGCCCATGATCACCAGCTCCGCGAGGGCCGCACCGATCCCGGGCGCGCGCTGGAGGGCGAGTGCCAGATTGGTGAGCGGGCCGATGGCAGCCAGGGTCAGGCTGCCGGGTGCCGCGGCTGCCAAGGTTTCGACGAGGTAGTCGACGCCGTTTCGACCCCGCGCCCGGCCGAGAGGGGCCGCCAGATCGGCGCCGTCGAGGCCGGTGGTGCCGTGGGATTCGGCGAGCACGGGTTTGCGCCGGAGCGGCGCCTGCGCGCCTGGATAGACTGGGACCTCCGCCCTGCCGCCGAGTTCGAGCAGCTTGAGCGCATTCTCGGTGGTGAGCGCCAGCGGCACATTGCCGGCGACGGTGGTGAGCGCCCGCAGCTCGAGCTCCGGCGAGGCACAGGCGAGAAGGATCGCCATGGCATCGTCGATGCCGGGATCCGTATCGATGATGAGAGGATGTCTAGACGGCACGGGCCGGGGGGTGAAGGCTGTCACGCCCGGCTCCGGGCCTTCTGGCGGAGGGGGCTGCGCAGATAGGGAGCGAGGTACTGCCCGGTATAGCTGGCCGCGACCTCCGCCACATCCTCGGGCCGGCCGGATGCCACGATGCGCCCGCCCTTGTCCCCGCCCTCGGGCCCCAGATCGATGATCCAGTCGGCGGTCTTGATGACCTCGAGATTGTGCTCGATGACCACCACGGTATTGCCGGTATCGACCAGGCGGTGGAGCACCTCCAGGAGCTTGCGCACATCGTCGAAATGGAGGCCGGTGGTCGGCTCGTCGAGGATATAGAGGGTGCGGCCGGTGGCGCGCCGCGAGAGCTCGCGGGAGAGCTTCACCCGCTGGGCCTCGCCGCCGGAGAGCGTCGTTGCCGGCTGTCCGATATGGATATAGCCGAGGCCGACCTCCTGCAGCATCTGCAGCTTGTCGCGGATTGCCGGCACGGCCTTGAAGAAGGCGATGCCCTCATCGACCGTCATATCCAGAACATCGGCGATCGACTTGTCCTTGAAGGTAATTTCCAGCGTTTCCCGGTTGTATCGCTTGCCCTTGCAGGCGTCGCACTGGACATAGACATCCGGTAGGAAGTGCATCTCGATCTTGATGACGCCGTCGCCCTGGCAGGCCTCGCAGCGCCCGCCCTTGACGTTGAAGGAGAAGCGGCCGGGCTTGTAGCCGCGGGCGACGGCCTCGGGCAGGCCCGCGAACCAGTCGCGGATCGGGGTGAAGGTGCCGGTATATGTCGCGGGGTTCGAGCGCGGCGTCCGGCCGATGGGCGACTGGTCGATATCGACGATCTTGTCGAGATGCTCCAGCCCCTCGATGCGGTCATGCTCGCCGGGATGGAGGCGGGCGCCGTTGAGCTGGCGGGCCATCGCCTTGTAGAGCGTCTCGATGATGAGGGTCGACTTGCCGCCGCCGGAGACCCCGGTGACGCATGTGAAGGTGCCGAGAGGGATATCGACGCTGACATTCTTCAGATTGTTGGCGCGGGCACCGACGATCCGCAGCTTCGCCCCGTTGCGTTCCCCCTCGCGCCGCTGCCGCGGCACGGGGATCTGGCGCAGGCCGATCAGATACTGCCCGGTCAGGCTCTCGGGGTTCTGCATCACCTTGTCCGGCGTGCCGGCGGCAACCACCCGCCCGCCTTTGACGCCGGCGGCGGGGCCCATATCGATCAGGTAATCGGCGTTGCGGATCGCCTCCTCGTCATGCTCCACCACCAGCACGGTGTTGCCGAGGTCGCGCAGGCGCTTCAGCGTGTCGAGGAGCCGGGCGTTGTCGCGCTGGTGCAGGCCGATGGAAGGCTCGTCCAGGACATAGAGCACGCCGGTGAGGCCGGAGCCGATCTGGGAGGCGAGCCGGATGCGCTGGCTTTCCCCGCCCGAGAGCGTTGCCGAGGCGCGGCTCAAGGTCAGATAGTCGAGGCCGACGCTCTCGAGGAAGCCCAGACGCTCCTTGATCTCCTTCAGGATGCGGATCGCGATGTCGCGCTGCTTCTGGGTCAGCTTCAGGTCGAGGTCCCGGAACCAGCTGCCGGCCTGGGCAATGGAGAAATCGGCAACCTGGGCGATATCGAGCCCGACGATCTTGACCGCGAGCGCCTCGGGCTTCAGGCGCTTGCCCTTGCAGACCTCGCAGGGGCTGTTGTTCTGGAAGCGGGCCAGCTCCTCGCGCACCCAGCTGCTGTCGGTCTCCCGGAAGCGGCGCTCCATATTGGGGATCACGCCCTCGAAGGGCTTGGAGGTGCGATAGCTGCGCAGCCCGTCGTCATACTGCATGACCACGCTCTCCTCGCCCGAGCCGAAGAGAATGCCCCTCTTCACCTTCTCCGGAAGATCGCGGAAGGGCGTGTTCATGCCGATCTTGTAGTGCTTGGCCAGGCTCTCCAGGGTCTGGTTGTAGTACTGCGAGGTCGAGTTGGCCCAGGGCGCGATGGCGCCCTCCCTGAGGCTCTTGTGCTCGTCGGGCACGACGAGATCGGGATCGAAATAGAGGGTGGTGCCGAGGCCGTCGCAGCTCGGGCAGGCCCCGTAAGGATTGTTGAAGGAGAAGAGCCTGGGCTCGATCTCGTCGATGGTGAAGCCGGAGACGGGGCAGGCGAAGCGGGCGGAGAAGGTGACGCGCTCGGGCGCGCTCTTGCCGGCCTCGGCCTTCTCGGCGAAGAGGAGGCCGTCGGAGAGATTGAGGCCGGTCTCGATGGAATCCGCCAGCCGCGTCTCCAGCCCGGGGCGGACGACCACCCGGTCCACCACCACCTCGATATCGTGCTTCAGCTTCTTGTTGAGGGCGGGAACCTGCTCGATCTCGAAGAGCTGGCCATCGACCTTGACCCGCTGGAAGCCGCGCTTCTGCAGCTCCGCCAGCTCCTTGCGGTATTCACCCTTGCGCCCGCGCACCACCGGGGCCAGCAGATAGAGCCGGGTGCCCTCGGGCATGGCCATGATGCGGTCGACCATCTGGCTCACGGTCTGGCTTTCGATGGGGAGGCCCGTCGCCGGCGAATAGGGAATCCCGATGCGTGCGAAGAGCAGGCGCATGTAGTCGTAGATCTCGGTCACCGTGCCGACGGTCGAGCGCGGGTTCTTGGAGGTGGTCTTCTGCTCGATGGAGATCGCCGGCGACAGGCCCTCGATGGAATCGACGTCGGGCTTCTGCATCAGCTCGAGGAACTGACGGGCATAAGCCGAGAGGGATTCGACATAGCGGCGCTGGCCCTCGGCATAGATGGTGTCGAAGGCGAGCGAGGACTTGCCGGAACCCGACAGGCCCGTGATCACCACGAGCTT
>DATFRE010000600.1:0-7664 GCA_035263545.1 Dongiaceae bacterium | reverse complement strand
GTCTGCCCCGGTGGTCACCGCCGCTAGCGCTTTGCGCGCCTCCACGCGCGCTTCAGCAGCGGTCAGCACTCCATGCCGGCCGATGGTCAGCCGGCGCGAGCGCCCCTGTCGATTTCGATACTGGACTAGGTAGGAGATAACCGCGGAGGGCTTCACCCGCACGCCGAAGCCTGGCAGCTCCGAATCCCACCGCACCAGGTCGGTCCCGTCTGTTTTGGGCCTCAGCCCATCCACCACTCGCTTCGTCAGCTTCACTTTTTCCTCCCCTGTCAAGCGCGCATACTGTGGGGTAAGCGGCGGGTAAGCGCCGGATGGAAATTACCAGCGCATTCGGCCGTTTACCATAACATTCCGGAATTAACTTTAGATAGGAGGTTTGTGAGCCATAGCAAGGATGGGAAGATTCAGGTAAGCTACAGAAAACCCTCCACCCTAACATGTCCAATGTCGTGCTGGTCAATTGCATCGGGCTCGTCACCGGCCCGGCGATCGGCGGCGGGCTCGCTCATTGGAATTTCCGCGCGCCGCTGGTCTTCGCCTTCCTGCTCTGCGTGCTCGCCTTCCTCTGGCTGCGCCAGAGCCATCTGAGCGAGACGACCGCGAAACGGAAGCTGGTCTTGAGCTGGCGCCGGCCGATCCAGATCTTCCTGCAGGCGATCCGCCATCCGGTGATCGGCAAGATCGCCCTTTCCTATCTGCTCTTCCAGTTCGGCTTCGCCCTCTACTATGTCTACATCATGGTGAAGATGCAGCGCGTCCATCACGTGACGCCGCTGGAGCTCGGCCTCTTTTCCGCGGTCATGGGCGTGGGCTTCGTCATCGGCACCACCATCGGCTACTGGGCCGCCGCGGCCTGGCTCAAGACGGATGCGAAGGTGGCAGCGGCCGGGCTCGTCATCTGCGGCATTTTCATCGTAGTTGCGGCCGCACCGCTCGGCGTCCCGCTCATCGTGCTGGCATCGATCTTCGCCTGCATCACCAATGTGCTGGCCTTCGTGGCCCTGCTGACCCTGATCAGCGCTGCGGCCAGCCCCGAGGAGCAGGGCTGGGCGCTGGGCATCGGCGGCTCGATGACGGCGCTCTCCTTCTTCCTCGCCGGGCTCGGGGCGGCGGTGCTGGGGGTAGTGCCGCTCTGGGTCCTGATCGGCGCCGGCGGGATCATCGTCATCGCCGGGGTCGCACCCCTCAGGGCCGCGCCGGTCGTCAGTGCACCGCCGCGTACATGATCTTCTCCTCCGTCGCATCGGCAGGGGAGAATTCCTCGACGATGCGGCCCTGGCGGCAGACCAGGATGCGGTCCGAAAGGTTCAGGATCTCCGGCAGATAGGTGGAGACCACCACCACGGCGAGCCCCTCATCGGCGAGATTATTGATGAGGTGATGGATCTCGGCGATGGCCCCGACATCGACGCCGCGGGTCGGCTCGTCGAAGATGACCAGGCGCGGCTTCTGGATCAGGCCCTTGCCGATCACCACCTTTCTGCTGATTGCCGCCTGAGAGCTCGACCACCCGGACATTGTCGTTGATGGCGCGAATGTTCAGCGTGTCGCGCCAGCGGGCGGCAAGCTGCTGCATCTCACGCAGACTGACATAGGGCAGGCGCTCAAGGCCCGAGGCCAGCAGGCCGGAATAGAGGTTCTCGGCGATGGAGAGGGTCTCGAAGAAGCCCTCGGTCTTGCGATCCTCGGTCACATAAACCACGCGGTCCTTCACCGCCTCCCGCGGCACGTTGTAGCGCACCGGCTTGCCGTCGAGCTCGATCTCGCCGCCGGCGCGGAAGTCCCGCTTGTAGATGCCCGAGACGATCTTGAAGGTCTCGGTGCGGCCCGAGCCGATGAGGCCGAAGACCCCGGTGATCTGGCCTTCATAGATCGAGAAGGAGTTGTTGCGCACGACATTGCTCATGGAGATGTCCTGCACCGAGAGCAGCTTCGCCCCGGCCCGGCGCAGTTCGCCGGCACTGCGCCGCGTGCGATAGAGCTCGTTGGAGAGGGTGCGGCCCACCATGGCGCGGATCACCTTGTCGCGATCGAACTCCTTCGCTTGGCCGCTCGCCACCCGCTCGCCATCCCGGAGGATCGTAATGCGGTCGGCATGGGTCAGCGCCTCCTCGAGCGCATGGCTGATGAAGACGATGGAGACGCCGCGGGTCTTCAGCCGCTGCATCAGGGCGAAGAAATGGCGCTTCTCCTCCGGTGTGAGAGAGGCGGTCGGCTCGTCGAAGATGATGACCTCGGCCTTGTGATGGACAGCGCGCGCGATCTCCACCATCTGCCGCTTGGCCGCGCCCAGGCTCGCCACCATGGCGGTGGGATCGACGGGGAAGTTCAGGGACTGCAGGAACTGCTGGGCGGCGATATAGACGCCGCGCAGGCGGTTCATGAATTTCTCATCGCCCAGATAGAGGTTCTGCGCCACGGTCATGGAGGGGACGAGGCTCGTCTCCTGGAAGACCATGGCGATGCCGTCGCTGAGCGCCTGGTAGGGCGAAGTGTAGGAAATCTCGCGCCCGCGATAGAGCATGCGCCCGCCGGTGGACTCGACGACACCGGCCATGACTTTGGTCAGGGTCGACTTCCCGGCGCCGTTCTCTCCCAGAAGCGCGTGGATCTCGCCCTTCATCAGGTCGAAATCCACCTCGCGCACCGCCGGCGCGCCGCGATAGGACTTGGTGATCTTCTGCATCTCGATGAGCGGCGCTTCGGCCATTCAGCCCTCCCCCGCCGCAGGGCCGAGATCGAGGATGGCCCCGCCGCCCTTGGCCGCCACCAGCAGACGGCCCTCGGCCTCCACCAGGCTGGTGACCCCGTGGCGGGCGCCATTGGCGCGGCTGTGGAAGCTCGCAACCGGCCGGAAGGCCGCGTCGAGACGGATAACCAGGCCATAGGAGCGGGTCGGCGACCAGGGCTTATGGATCCCCATGGTCTTGACCCCGCCGGATTGCAACGGCTCCAGGAAGCTGGCGCCGGAGGAGAGCGCGGGCGCGATCCAGAACTCCCGCGGCACGTCGCGGACCATATCGGCGCGATAGGATTCCTCCTCGAGCACGAACTCGATGAGGCGGTTGCGCGGCGCGAAGAGGGTGAGCCAGGCGCCGCCGCCAGCAGGTGTCAGGCGCGCGGGATAGCCGGGAAGCTTGGCCAGCACCGGCTGCGGCGCGCCGCCAGCGGCGGGTAGGCGCAGCAGGCGATGGCGCCAGCTCTCGGCGATGACGAGATCGCCGCCGGCAACCAGCAGGCCATAGGGAAAGGCAAGATTCCGGGCGAGGCAGACCGAGCCGCCATCGCGGAGATCGAGCCGCCAGACCGAGCCGCTGGCGCCACCCTCCATCAGGTCCACGACCCAGTCGGAGGCCCGATGGCGGGCCGAACCCTGGCAGAGGAAGAGTGTCTCGGCATTGCCGAAAGCGAGCGCCGTGGCGGAGGTCAATCCCGCTGGCGCCGACAGGCTGCGCTCGCCCAGCAGCAGGCGCCCGTCGTCCAGCGCCACCGCGAGCTCGCCCTTGGGCGAGGCCGCGAGCGCCGTCACCAGCGCGTCATGGCGCGCGACCACGGCACCGCCGGCCAACACTCGCACCTCCCCGCCGCTGGAGTAGAGCACGCGCCTGCCGTCGAAGCAGAGATTGTCCGGCGCCTCTGCCGTCTCGAGCGCCGCTGCCTTGTCGAGGGCAGTATTGGGGCGGAGCGGGCCGTCCATGGGCGGGATGGTGATCGCCCGGCCGCGAAGGATGTCGAGGAAGGTATCGAAGATCACGGCCGCCCTCCCCAATAGGAGCGCATGCCGGTCCAGCTCGGATCGGCGCCGGCGATACGGTATCGGCCGATGCGGTTGTTCAGTATGCCGCCGACAAAGAGGTAGCCCTTATGCTCGCATGGAGGTGACCATGGGATGGGCATTGCCGGTGAGATCGCCGAGTGCTTCGCGAATGCGGCCCGCTTCGTCGAACTTCACCACCCCGCCGGTATTGATATTGGGAAACAGCCAGTCGTCCTGCGGCAGGCGCCGGGTCATGCGCTTGCGCATGCCCGGATGGCGCAGCGCCAAATCGAAGCTCGGCGTGCGCATGCCGAGCCAGGCCATCCAGTAGCCGCCGTCGGAGGCGCGGTTGATGTTGTCGGGATAGCCAGGCATGTCGCGGATGACGCATTCGACCCGGCCAGCCTTCGGGCCATCGAACCAGTAGCGATGGACGCGACAGGCCCAGGATTCGGCGAAGAACAGGGACTGGCCGTCATGAGCGATGCAGACGCCATTGGCGTAGCGATAGCCGTCGAGCAGGGTCGAGGTCTTGGCGCTCTTCGGGTCGTAGCAGAGGAGGCGGCCCGTCGGCCGGCTCTCGATGGAATCCAGCGCCCAGTCATGAGCGTCATAGCGCGTGGTCGAATCGGTGAAGAAGATGCGTCCGTCCGGCGCCACATCGCAGTCATTGGGATCGCGCAGCCGCGCATCGTCGACGACGGAGGTCCAAGAGCGGACCGTCTCGGCGGAGAGCCGGGTTACCTCGCCCTGGCGCGAGATGGCGTAGAGGCCCATGGCCCCGACACAGGAGATGAGATTGCCGGCGCGGTCGAAGGCGAGGCCCAGCGGGAAGCCGCCCGTATGGGCGAAGACTTCCGACCGCTTGTAGTCGGGGGCGAGGAAACGGACGATCTCGCCATGGCGCGTGCCGCAATAGAGATGATCCTGCTCGTCGAGGACGACATCCTCCGGCCCTTCCAGCTCGCCGAGGCCGATGGCCTCGGCCGCTGCCAGGCGGTTGTCCAGCGCATAGGGGCTCCCGGAGCCCGGTAGCGCCGACTGGGTCTCCCCCATGCGGTGATAGATGGGCGCGACATAGACTTCGTTCAGCACCTTGTGGCGGTTCTTCAGCCAGCGGATGTCGAGCACCACGGCGACGGCGAGCATCAGGCCCAGCACCATCTGGTTGGTGCCGGTGCCGTAGCCGAGGCGGATGAGGCCGTTGGTCATCACCAGCACGATGACCGCGCCCATCACGCCCTTGGTGATGGAGCCGCGCCCACCGCCCAGGCTGTTGCCGCCAACGACGGCCGCGGTCAGCGCCATGATCTCGAGATTGAGGCCGGTGCCGGGGCCGGCGCCGCTGAGGCGGCAGGCGACCAGGAAGCCCGCGAGCCCGCTGCAGATGCCGGAGACGACATAGGTCATGAAGATCGTGCGCCGCACGCGCAGGCCCGCATTGTAGGCCGAGCGGCGCGAGCCGCCGACCGCCAGCACATGCCAGCCGGGGCGCGAGCGGGTGATGGCGATATGGGCGATGACGGCGACGACGATCGCGGTGATGACGCTGACCGAGAGGCCGAAGATCGTCTCGCCGCCGATGAAATCCCAGAGATCCGACGACATGGTCGACATCTGGACCTCGGCGGCGAAGTTCACCACCAGGATGTCGTAGATGGCGCGGCCGATGATGAAGGTGACGAGGGTGGTGAGGAAGGCGCGCAGCCGCATATAGCCGATGAGAACGCCGTTCAGGCTTCCCCAGACGATGCCCGTGGCGATCGCCACCAGGAGCGCCGCCCAGACCGGCCAGCCGAAGATGAAGAAGGCCGAGACCGCGGCAAAGGTGGAAAGCGCATAGATCGAGCCGACGGAGAGATCGATCCCGCCGCCCAGCATGACGATGGTCAACCCCGTGACGACGATGGAGAACTCACCGAGCTGGCGGGTGGAGTCGCTGAGGGAGAGCGGCTTGAAGAAGCCGTTGATCGCCGTGCCGAAGCCCACCACCGTGGCGACGAGGGCGAGGAACGGGATGGCATTGTCCGTCCAGCGCTTGGTCAGGATCTCCCCGATCAGGTGATCGGGCACGTAGTTGTAGCGCAGGCGCTGGAGGCGTTCCCCGAAGCTCATGGGGAAGATGTCCGGGACGAGCCAGCTGCGAATGGAAGCGGCCGGCGAGACGCCGGCCGCTCCCCTTCGATGGTCGCCCGTCGGTCTATTGAGCCGAGGCCTGGAGGGACTTCAGGTCCCAGCAGGTTTCCGGTTTCAGGTCGGCCTTCGTGGTCGCCTTCTCGAGCGTATAGATATAGGTCTTCGAGGTTCCCGGGGCCTGGCCGCTCTGCAGCAGGAACTTGATGATCGCGTTGATGTCGCGCGACTGGTGCTGCAGCTCGGTCATGACCACCGCGCCGAAGACACCGGATTCGAGCGCGTCGCAATCGACCTTCTCGCCGCCGCCGGTGGTGACGAGGAAGATCTTGCCCTGCTTGCCGGCATCGCGGATCGCCGCCGAGGAGCCGGTGGCGTCGCCGTCCCAGAAGTCGATGATGCCGCAGACATCGGGATGCTGCTGCAGCATGGTCGTGGTCACGTTGCGCGAGGTGGTCGCGTCCCAGTTCGAATCCGGCTTGGCCACGACCTGGAAGTCCAATGCTTCTCCAGCACCCGCATGATCCCGGCATATTGATAGAGGCTCGAGGAGTTCACCTGGTCGCCCTGGACGAGTCCGATCTTCTTGGTCGAGTTCTCGCCGCAGCCCTTGACCACCGCCTCGGCCTCGAGCTGGCCCAGGCGATCCCAGTCGCTGCCGACGAAGGCATCCGCCGGGTAGTTCGCCGGGTTGTCTATCAGCACGACATAGATGCCGGCCTGCTGGGCCTTCTTGAACAGCTTGCTGTAGGAGTTGAGATCGGGCGAACGGACGACGAGGACGGCCGGCTTGGGATCGGAGGAGATCGCCTCCGTGATCGCCTGGGCGCCAGCCTCGACGCTCCAGTTCGGGTCGCGGGTCTCGAAAGTGCCGCCGAAGCCCTTGACCTCCTTGCCGATATAGTAGGCCCAGCCCTGGGCGAGATCGAAGCCCATGGCCATGGGCACCATGATCACCTTCTTGCCCTGGACCGACTTGTTGTAGTAGGCCGTGCCCGGATCGCTCTGGGCCATGGCGCTTCCGCCATAGGCCAGCGTGGCGAGCGTTATCGCCGCCGCGGTTGCTTTCTTCCAGCTCATCATTGCTTCTCCCTTTCCTCTCGTTTTTGGTCTTCCCCTCAAGAACTCAGATCCCCCGAGTCATATGTCCCGTCATATGTCGCCCTGCTGGGCTGTCTGCTCGTCGCGCGGATTGAGGATGCTGTCGATGATGATGGCGACGAGCAGGATCGTCGACTTGATGAGGTTTTGATAGATGTTCGGAATATCGAGGATCGTCATGGCGTTCAGCATGATGCCTATGAGGAGCGCGCCCACGATCACGTTGCGCACCCCGCCACGCCCGCCCGAAAGCCCGATGCCGCCGATCACCACCACCAGGATGATGTCGTAGAGCAGGGTCGAATTGACGACCCGGGTGTTGATGGAGAGCAGGCCGGCCGCCGTCAGGATGCCGGCCGCAAAGGCGATCACCGCCGACAGTACATAGCGCAGCACCATCATCGGGCGCACGGGAATCCCCATATTGCGCGCGGCCATGGGGTTGTCGCCCATCAGATAGACATAGCGCCCCCATTTGGCGAAGCGCAGGAACAGGAAGGCGAGGAACGCGATGGCCGCGAAGAAGAAGACCTCGATGGGGATATTGAGGAAGCGCAGCCGGCCCAGTTCCTCGATCCAATTTCCCGGCGGCACCGGGGTCGCATCCTGGCCGATGAGCTGGGAGCGGACGAAGCCGAAGACGAAGGCCCCGCTCGCCAGTGTGGCGAAGATG
>DATFRE010000599.1:0-3476 GCA_035263545.1 Dongiaceae bacterium | reverse complement strand
GGCGAACGAGGCGATGCGCTCAGCACGGTGGTCGCGGGCGCCAGCCTCTCCTTTCAGGAGACGAGCTCCGGCGGGTCCTATGAATGGCACAAGGATCCGGTCCCGCGCTTCGTCATCACCCTCAGCGGCACGCTGGAATTCGAGACCAAAGGCGGGGAGCGCTTCACCATCCGCCCCGGCGACATCCTGCTGGCCCAGGACAATACGGGCTCAGGTCATCGCTGGAAGCTGTTCGGCGATGAGCCCTGGCGGCGCGCCTATGTGGTCTATCCCGCCGGCGCCGCGCTTCCCTTCAAAGCCAGCGCGCCGAAAGCCTGATCCGGAGGGCCGCCTTATGCCGACACAGACCGAGACCCCCGATGTCGTCCTGATCGGCGCCGGGATCATGAGCGCCACGCTGGGCACAGTCCTGAAGGAGCTCGAGCCCGGGCTCTCGATCGCCATGTTCGAGACGCTCAAGGACTGCGGGCAGGAAAGCTCGCAAGCCTGGAACAATGCCGGGACCGGCCATGCGGCCAATTGCGAGCTGAACTACACGCCCCAGCGCCCGGACGGCAGCGTCGACATCTCGAAGGCCCTGGTGGTCAATACCGAGTTCGACGTCTCGCGCCAGCTCTGGACCTACCTCACCGGCACGGGCGCCATTCCCGATCCCCGCGCCTTCATCCATCCCTGCCCGCATATGAGCTTCGTCTGGGGGCCGGAGAACATCGCCTTCCTCCGGGCCCGCTACCGGGAGATGTCGGCGCATCACTGCTATCACGGCATGGAGTACAGCGAGGACCGTGCCAAGATCGCCGAATGGGCCCCGCTCATCATCGAGGGGCGCGAGGAAGGCCAGCCGGTCGCCGCCACCCGCATCGTCTCCGGCAGCGATGTGGATTACGGCGCGCTGACCCACCTGCTCGTCGCAGGATTGATCCGCCAGCCGGGGTTCGAAGTCCACTACAATAGCAAGGTCGTCGCGCTGGACCGCGATTCCGGCGGCCGCTGGAAGGTTACGGTCGAGGACACCTACAGCCGGGCCCGCGAGACCGTCTCGGCGCGCTTCGTCTTCATCGGCGCCGGCGGCGCCTCGCTCGAGCTGCTGCAGGCCTCCGGCATACCGGAGGGGCGCGGTTATGGCGGCTTTCCGGTGAGCGGCATCTGGCTGCGCTGCGACGACGATGCGGTCACCCGCCGGCACCACGCCAAGGTCTATGGCAAGGCCGCGACCGGCTCGCCGCCCATGTCGGTGCCCCATCTCGACACCCGTATCATCGGCGGCAAGACCTCGCTCCTGTTCGGCCCCTATGCCGGCTTCTCCAGCAAGTTCCTGAAGCACGGGTCCCTCACCGACCTGTTCCGGTCGATCACCCATGACAACATCATTCCCCTGCTCGACGTGGCGCGCGACAATGTGGCGCTGACCGAATATCTGATCGGCCAGGTGCTGCAGAGCGCCAGCCATCAATTCGCGGTGCTCCAGGATTTCTTCCCCAAGGCGAACCGCAACGAATGGAAGGAAGCCGTGGCCGGGCAGCGCGTCCAGATCATCAAGCCCGACAGGGAGAGGGGCGGACTTCTGGAGTTCGGGACCGAGGTCGTGCCGGCGGCCGACAAGTCGATCGTGGCCCTGCTCGGCGCCTCGCCCGGCGCCTCGACGGCGGCCTTCATCGCGACCGAGGTCTTGAAGGTCTGCTTTGCCGACAGGCTGACCGAGAGCGGGTGGCTCCCCAAGCTCCGGAAGCTGTTTCCGACCTGGGGCATCGACCTCACCCGCCACGCCGAGGCCTGCCGCAAGACCCGCGCCGAGACCGCCCGGGCACTGAAGCTCGAATACGTCTGAGCCGAAGCTGGCGCTGCCCGTCCAGCTACATGCATCCCGCCATGGCGGGAAAGCCCTTCATATAGGCATCGACCGCGTCGCGGCCGGCGGCGCGCATCCGCTCCTCCGCTCCGGCCTCGTTCAGCGCCTTCATGCAGGCGAGCACCGAATCGTACTGGTCATGGGACCGGCAGGTCGCGCGATAGGCCTCGCCCGGCGGCCCGGTCATCTCGCGGCAGGCCATGGCATCGATCTTCCAGTCATCGTTCGCAGCCTGGGCTGTGCCGGCGACGCCGAGACATAGCAGGATGACCAGGCTCATTTTCTCCACCGTCGCCCCGGCGAAAGTCGGGGTCCAGGCCAACAGGCGTGCTCTTGCAACCCTGGATCCCTCCCCGGACTTGATCCGGGGATCGCGCCCGGATGACGAAAGAGAGGAATGGATGAAACCAGCCATGGGCTGCACTCTGCCTGGAAGCGGAAAGCGGCGGCAGGCCTCGCCTACAGCGTCGCGCCCAGATGCCAGGGGGCGAACTCGTCCTCGCCATAGCCCAGCTGCTCGCTCTTGGACCTCTCGCCCGAGGCGGTCGCGAGGATCAGCTTGAAGATCCGCTCGCCCATCTCCTCGACGCTGGCCGCGCCGTCGAGGATCTCGCCGCAATTAATGTCCATATCCTCGGCCATGCGGTTGTACATGGGCGTGTTGGTGGCGAGCTTCAGGCTCGGCGCTGGCTTGCAGCCGAAGCAGGAGCCGCGGCCCGTGGTGAAGCAGATCATATTGGCCCCGCCCGCGACCTGGCCCGTGACCGAGACCGGGTCGTAGCCGGGGGTATCCATGAACACGAAGCCCTGCTTGGTCACCGGCTCGGCGTAGCGATAGACCTCGACCAGATTGCTGCTGCCGCCCTTGGCGGCGGCCCCCAGCGACTTCTCCAGGATTGTGGTGAGCCCGCCGGCCTTGTTGCCCGGCGAGGGGTTGTTGTCGAGGCTCTCGCCATCCTTGGCGGCGTAATCCTCCCACCAGCGCAGCAGGTCGAGGAGCTTGTGCCCGACCTCGTCGCTGACGGCGCGGCTGAGCAGCATATGCTCGGCGCCGTAGATCTCCGGCGTCTCGCTCAGGATCGCCGTACCGCCATTGCGCACGAGGAGGTCGGAGGCGACGCCCAGCGCCGGATTGGCGGTGATGGCGGAGAAGCCGTCGGAGCCGCCGCATTGCAGCCCCAGGATCAGATGGCGCGCCGGCAGCCTCTGGCGTGCAACCGCATTGGCGGCCGGCAGCATCTCGCGGATCTTCGCGATCCCCGCCTCCACCGTCTTGCGGGTGCCGCCGGTCTCCTGGATGACCATGGTCTGGATGCGCGTGCCGGTCTCGAGCCCCTCGGCGGCCACCATGGCGCCGAGCTGGTTGGATTCGCAGCCGAGCCCGATGATCACGATCCCCGCGAAGTTCGGATGCTTCGCATAACCGGCGATGGTGCGCTGAAGGAGATGGTTGCCCTCGGTATCAATGCCGCCCGCGCAGCCACTCTTATGGGTCAGCGCCACGACGCCGTCGACATTGGGATAGTTCGCCAGCTCGCCGGAGAGGCGGAAATGATCGGAGATCATCCGCGCCGCCGTGGCGGAGCAGTTCACCGTCGTCAACACCCCGATATAGTTGCGGGTCGCA
>DATFRE010000598.1:0-3090 GCA_035263545.1 Dongiaceae bacterium | reverse complement strand
GGCCGCGTTCGGCAAGACCACTCTCAGTGCGCGCGAATATAGGTTTCCAGCCGGTCGGAGCCGAGCCAGATCGTCTCCTGCGGCTGGAACAGGGGCTGCTCCGCCAGGCGGTCGAGGCCGAACCCTGCCGCGGCAGGCAGGCCATCCCCGCCGATCAGGCTCGCGGAGCGGAAGATGGCAAGCCGGTCGACGAGGTGCTCGCGCAGCAGGGCCGCCGCAAGCTGTGCGCCGCCCTCCGCCAGGATGCGCGTCAGGCCCTTCTCCGCCAGAAGCTGCAGCATGGGCTTGAGGTCGATGACCCCCGCCTCGCTGGCCGAGACCTCGACCACCTCGACCCCGCTATCTTCATAGGCCCGCCGGCGATGGCGCTCGCCACCCTCCAGGGTGACCAGCCAGGTCGGCATCTGGCGGGCGCTGGCGACCAGAGTGGAGGTGAGCGGCAGGCGCATGCGGCCATCGAGGACGATGCGCAGCGGCGAGTGACGCTCCAGCCCGGGCAGACGTACGTTCAGCAGCGGATCGTCGGCAAGCACGGTGCCACTGCCCACCATGACCGCGTCGTGCTGCGCGCGCAGGAGATGGGCGCGGGCCCGCGCTGCCTCGCCGGTGATCCAGCGGCTCTCGCCCGTGCGGGTCGCGATCTGTCCATCCAGGGTCATGGCGAGCTTCAGGGTGATCAGCGGGCGCTTCTCGCGGATACGCAGGAAGAAGCCGGCATTGATCTCCCCTGCTTCGCTCTCGGCGAGGCCGAGAGCGACCGGGATGCTCGCCCCCCTCAAGCGCGCCAATCCCTCCCCGCTCACCCGGGGATCGGGGTCCTCCATAGCGATGACAGCGCGGGCGATCCCCGCTGCGATCAGGGCGTCGGCGCAGGGTGGGGTCCGGCCATAATGGCTGCAAGGCTCGAGGGTGACATAGGCGGTCGCTCCTCTGGCGCCGGCACTCGCCCGGCGGAGCGCCTCGGTCTCGGCATGCGGCCGGCCGCCCGGCTGGGTCCAGCCGCGGCCCACGACGCGCCCCTCGCGCACCAGCACGCAGCCGACTGCGGGATTGGGCCAGCTCCGCCCCAGGGCTCGACGCGCCAGGGCAAGGGCGGCGCGCATATGCCCCGCATCGTCCGGCCGCGCGTCAGTCGCCGTCGCGCTCGCCACCGATTTTGCCCACGAAGTCCTCGAAGTCCTTGGCCTCGCGGAAATTGCGATAGACCGAGGCAAAGCGCACATAGGCGACCTTGTCGAGGCCGTGGAGGGCGTCCATGACCATCTCGCCGATCACGGATGTGGGGATCTCGCTCTCGCCGGAGCTTTCGAGGCGTCGGACGATGCCGTTGACGACGCGCTCCACCCGGTCGGAATCGACCGGGCGCTTGCGCAGCGCGACCTGCATGGAGCGCATCAGCTTGTCGCGGTCGAAGGGCTCGCGCTGGCCCGTCGTCTTGACGACGGTGAGCTCGCGCAGCTGGACGCGCTCGAAGGTGGTGAAGCGGGCGCCGCAATTGGGGCATTGGCGCCGCCGCCTGATCGCCGCATTGTCGTCGGTGGGGCGCGAGTCCTTTACCTGGGTATCTTCATTGCCGCAGAACGGACAACGCATGGTCAGCCCCCCTCCCCCGAAGGGCGGTCTCTTCGCCCCGTGCTATCGCAGACCGTCATAGATCGGGAACTGGCGGCAAAGGGCCGCCACCTCCGCGCGCACCTCGCGCTCGACGGCGGAATTGTCGGCCGAATTGCTCTTCGCCAGCCCGTCCAGCACGCGCTGGATCAGCTCGCCGACCTTGCGGAACTCCGCCACGCCGAAGCCCCGGGTCGTCGCTGCAGGCGTGCCAAGGCGGACGCCCGAGGTGATCATCGGCTTCTCCGGGTCGAAGGGAATGCCGTTCTTGTTGCAGGTGATGCCGGCCGCCTCCAGGCTGTGCTCGGAGGCCTTGCCCGTCAGCTTCTTGGGGCGAAGATCGACCAGCATCAGGTGATTGTCGGTGCCGCCGGTGGTGATGGCGAAACCGCCCGCCACCAGGGTGTCGGCGAGAACCTTGGCGTTCTCGACCACGGCCTCGGCATAGCGCTTGAACTCGGGCCGAAGCGCCTCGCCGAACGCCACCGCCTTGGCCGCGATGACATGCATCAGCGGCCCGCCCTGCAGCCCCGGGAAGACCGAGGAGTTGATCTTCTTTCCGATATCCTCGTCCATCGCGAGGATCATGCCCCCGCGGGGGCCCCGCAAGGTCTTGTGGGTGGTGGTCGTCACCACATGGGCGTGGGGTAGTGGCGTCGGATGCGCGCCGCCCGCCACGAGCCCGGCGAAATGCGCCATGTCGACCATGAAATAGGCGCCCACGGAATCGGCGATCCGGCGAAAACCCTCGAAATCCCAGAAGCGCGGATAGGCGGACCCGCCGGCGAGGATGAGCTTCGGCTTGTGCTCCCGGGCCAGGCGCTCGACCTCCTCCATGTCGATCCGCTGGTCCTCGCGCCGGACGCTGTAGGGCACCACCTTGAACCACTTGCCCGACTGATTGACCGGAGAGCCATGGGTCAGATGCCCGCCTGCCGACAGGTTGAGGCCCATGAAGGTGTCGCCGGGCTGCAGCAGGGCGAAGAAGACCGCCTGGTTCGCCTGGGCGCCGGAATGGGGCTGCACATTGGCGAAGTTGCAGGCGAAGAGCTTCTTCGCCCGGTCGATGGCCAGCGCCTCGGCCACGTCGACGAACTCGCAGCCGCCGTAGTAGCGCCGTCCTGGATAACCCTCGGCATATTTGTTGGTGAGCACCGAGCCCTGGGCCTCGAGGACGGCGCGGGAGACAATGTTCTCGGAGGCGATCAGCTCGATCTGGTCCTGCTGGCGGTGGAGTTCCTCCCCGACGGACTTGAAGAGCTCCGGATCGCGCTCCGCCAGATGGGTGGAGAAGAAACCCGGGATGGCGGCACTGCCGGTCGAGGTCAGATTCATCGCTTGGCTCTTTCCTGTCAGGGGTCGGGTACCACGGGGAATTAGCCGTTGCCGCCGGGCAGGCTCATCGCCAGCCCTCCCAACAACTACCATATGTCGCCCTGTGGCAACAACCCACCACAAGCCATGGAAGTTACGATATAT
>DATFRE010000597.1:0-7545 GCA_035263545.1 Dongiaceae bacterium | reverse complement strand
CTCGCCTGCTGCGATCCCTGGCTCTATCGCCATTATGGCTGCGCCGAGGGTCATGCGAACTGCCGTGACAACTTCCTCGCCGCACTCGCCGTCATCGGGATCGAGACAACTCACGTGCCGAACCCGCTCAATCTCTGGATGAACATTCCGGTGAGCGAGAATCGCAAGATCGCCCTCGAGCCGCCGATGAGCAAGCCCGGCGATTTCGTGGTGCTGCGCGCGCTCATCGACTGCATCCTCGTCTTCTCCGCCTGCCCAATGGACGTCATCCCCATCAACGGCCCCGACCGCACCCCGAAGCCCGTCCACTACGCCAAGCTCGCCTGACGAACCCGTGCGAGCGCGACCTCTCACCCCCTCCCCCTTGCAGGGGAGGGTCGGGGTGGGGGCGTGACGACACGCGCGGTGCGTCTGGCTGGCCTTATCAAAAACATGGCCGGCCATATCAACGACATCTAGACGTCAAACGGCGATGTTCATCTCCCGAATACTGCCTCCGCAGCGATGTACCAATGAACCCCAAGCTGAGCCTTGTTCCTCGGAACGGCCTGTGTCTTTCCCTTATCGCCATAACGGTCCTGACCGCTGGTTGTGCGAATTCACGCCGCCATGGCAGCTACGACGGGGACCTCCAGAGCGAGCAGTCGGATTCCTTCGTGCAAGACAATGCAGTGGGAGGCGCTGCGACGGGGGCCGTGCTCGGATGTGTCGCGGGCACGATCCTGGACATCCTTCTCGCCGTCGCAACCCATGGCGGGGCCTCGCCGGGACTTGGCTGTGCGGCCGGTGCGGCTACCGGCGCTGTCGCCGGCGGCGTCGAGGGCTACACCCAGGGCCAGGCGGCGCAGGCCCAGGCCAATAAGGTCGTCATGACGCGCTCCGTCACGACAGACATCGAGAAGGAGAACGCCAAGCTGCAGACCGCCTTGCAGACCGCCCAGCGTGTCATCGACACCGACCAGAAGCAGTTGGACCAGATCAAATCCGAACTGGCAGCCAAGTCGATCAGCCTGGAGGATGCCAGGGTTGAGACGGCGGCCATCCGCGACAACACGGCCCAGATTGCGGACATTCTCAATACCGCCCGGAGGAAACGCTACGATTTCCTTGCCTCGCGCAGCCAATTGCCGGCTAACGACACGGCCGCCATCGATCGAGAGATCGCCGTACTCAACGGCGAGATCACCCAGCTCGAAACCCAGCTCGCCTCGGTGAACATTTCCCTGACGCTGACGGGATTGAACTGATCAAGAGGGGGTCGCGTAGGCCGCCTCTCTTCCCCCTCGCCCTCCGAAGGAGGAGAGGGTCGGGGTGAGGGTGTGACGGCGGCGCGGACGCGTTGTGGCGCTCGCTCAAGGTTGCTAGCCTTCGCGCTCCCACACCGCCGAGGGATGCATGCTTCCAGGCATCATGACGCTCTGGTTCATCCAGGCGATCCTCTTCGCGGGCTTCGTCGCGGTCGACAGCCGCGCCACGCCGGAATCCCCGGTGCTGAAATGGGGCTTCATCATCGTCACCCTCTATTCGGGGCCGGTCGGGCTCGTGCTCTGGCTGCTCGCCTGCCGCGAACCCCTGCCGGGCAGCCATGAGCGCTATGTCGCCGCCCGCTGGCGCCAGGTCGTGGGCTCGACCATGCATTGCGTGGCCGGCGATGGCATCGGCATCCTCGCCGCCGCCGTCATCGGCTCGCTGCTCGATCTGCCGATGGGGCTGGAGGTCGCCTTCGAATATGCCGCCGGCTTCCTCTTCGGCTGGATGATCTTCCAGGCCCTCTTCATGCGCGACATGATGGGCGGCTCCTATGGCAAGGCGCTCGCCGCCACCTTCTATGCCGAGCTCGTTTCTATGAACGGCGTGATGGCGGGCATGGTGCTGGTCTCCCTGCCCTGGCGCATGCATCTGAGCATGGCGCCGCCTAGCACAGCCGCCTTCTGGTTCGTCATGTCCATCGGCCTCACTCTGGGATTCGCCGTCGCCTATCCCATCAACTGGTGGCTGGTCGCCCGCGGCCTGAAGCACGGGATGATGACGATCCGCCCGGCAGCGGCGCCGATGCCGGCCATGGCCATGGCCGGAAATGAACAAGGGATGCACGACATGCCCATGGAAGCCGGCATGAGCATGTCGCACGAGACCGGCGGCTCGACCACCGCCGCTCAGCGCCTGGCCTTCGCCGCCGGCACCTTCCTCCTGCTCGCCGTCGCTTTGGCGATCTCCTTCCGCCTCTCCTAGCTAGCTCCGCCCGAAGACCGGGACCACGCCGCTCCGGCTCACCTTGTTCTCCGGGGAAGCGAGGAAGAGGATCGTCGCCGCCACCTCCTCCACCTTGGGCCAGGCATCGAAATTGGCCTTGGGCATGTCGCGGCGGTTGGTGGGCGTGTCCATGATCGAGGGCGCGACGGCATTCACCAGGATGCCGTCGGCCGCCAGCTCCTCGCCCAGCGCTGCCGAGAGTGCCGCGACCGCGGCCTTGGCCGCGGTATAGGCGCTCATCTTCGTCCCGATGCGCGGCTCCAGCGCCTGGCGCGCCGCCACATTGACGATCCGGCCCCCCGCTTTTCCGCGGCGCATCGCCGCCACCGCCTCGCGGCAGCAGAGGAAGCAGCTCACGAGATTGTCGTCGAGCTGCTTGCGCAGCAGCTCCGCGCTGGTATCGGCGAGCGGGGCGAAGGCGAAGCCGCCGGCGATATGGATCGAGGCCCAGAGCGAAGGCAGCCCCCCATAGAGCTTCGCCACGGCCGCCTCATCCGCCAGGCTCGCCGCGGGGATCAGGCTGAGCAACCCGCCGGGCAGCCCCTCCTTCTCCCGCTCTTGCCGATAGGGCACATGGCAATGGGCGCCCGCCGCCAGCAAGACGCCCACCACCGCGCGCCCCAGGGCGCCGGTGCCGCCGGTTACGACCACGTGACGATCGCGATAATCCATCCGAACCCTCCCTGTTTTCGCCCTCGACCGGGCAGTATCCGCCAGCCTTCAGCCGGCCGCCTTCACCTTCAGCCGCGCCAGGAATCTCGCCTCCTCGATGATGGCACGCTCATGGAAGCCGGTGCCGATGATCTCCTGCTCGTCCCGGCAGGCCACCTTGAAGCGCAGCTTGCGGCCCTCCACGGCGACGAGCTCCACCTCGGCGGTCACCCGCATGCCCACGGGCGTCGCCGCGACATGGCTGAGATCCACATGTATGCCCACGGTCTTCTGCCCCGGCCCGAGATAGGGTACCAGCGCCTCCATGCAGGTGGTCTCCACGAACCCGACCATGCAGGCGGTCGCCAGCACCGGCGGCATGTCGGTAAAGGCCCCGAGCAGCGGCGGCAGCGCCGGCACGGTGATGCCGGGCTCGACCGTCAGGGACCGGCTATGGGTGAGGCCCGGCTGCAATCCCGGCTTCGATCCTTCCGCCGTCATTCTTCCCTCTCTCTTGCCCGGGCTACCGGCCTTCGCTGGCTTTAGGCCCTCCCCGCGCCCGGCGCAAGCGGCCCGTCACGGAACAGATTGCGGCCGATCTCATTGCTGGTTGACGGAAGGCGAGGCTTGTCTTGTCATAGTCCTCACGCATGATCCGCATCGCCTCCGCCGGTTGATTTTTCTCAGGGGCGTGAACCTTCGAAGACGTGGAGGTTAGAGGATATGGATACTCCGCCCGAAATCGAGCTTTCCATCAGCCTCGACAAGCTGGGCTTCATCATCATCAAGGCGCGCGAGTTCGACGCCAAGGTCGACCCCGTCGAGCCGGATCCGGGCTCCGATCCCGCCGATGACGAGGAGCGCGAGGTGCTGGAGGACTATGCCGACGATCCGACCTATGAGGAGCTGGTCGATGCGCTCGACAATCTGAACGAGGACGAGATGGCCGAGGTCATCGCCCTCAGCTGGCTCGGCCGCGGCGATTACGAGGCGGGCGATTGGGAGGAAGCGCTTGGCGATGCGCGGGAAACCCGCAACGAGCGCGCGGTCGCCTATCTGGTCGGCACGCCGAACCTCGCCGACGAGATCGAGGAAGGCCTCTCCAAGCTCGGCCTCTCCATCGAGGACGTCGAGCGCGAGCATCTCTAGGAGCTCTCCCTACCTCCTCGCCTTACTTTCCGCTGTTCCGCGCCTTCTCTCCTTCCCTCTCCCGCGCTTTGAAGCGGGAGAGGGAGTCGGTGCCGCGGAGCGGCGACGACGGGTGAGGGTCGTCCAAGTCCGGTGCTTGCCAGACCCTCACCCTTCCCATCGCTTCGCGATGGCCCCCTACCCTCTCCCGTTTCAGAGCACGGGAGAGGGTCGGAAGGATGTCGCACCGTTGCATCACGGGAGCGAGGCCCTATTTCCTTTTCCATCCGCGCCAAACAGGGGCAGCCCATATGAACATCGACCTTTCCGGCAAGACCGCCATCGTCACCGGCTCCTCGGCGGGCATCGGCCTTGCCATCGCCCGCGGGCTCGCCGCCAGCGGCGCGCGGGTGGTGGTGAACGGCCGCGACCAGGACTCCGTCGACAAGGCGATCGCCAAGCTCCGCGCGGTGCTGCCCGCAGCGAAGCTCGAGGGTGTGGCGGCCGATGTCGGAACCGCCGAAGGCTGCGCCCGGCTCGCCGCCGCCCTGCCCGCGGCCGATATGCTGGTCAACAATGCCGGCATCTACGAGCTCAAGGATTTCTTCGCCATCGCCGATGCGGACTGGCAGCGCTTGTTCGAGATCAATGTGCTCTCGGGGATCCGGCTCTCGCGGGCCCTCATGCCGGGCATGCTGAAGCGCAACTGGGGCCGGATCGTCTTCATCTCCTCGGAATCGGGGATCCACATTCCGCCGGAGATGATCCATTACGGGATGACCAAGACGGCTCAGCTCGCGATCTCCCGTGGCCTCGCCGAGCTCACCGCCGGCACCGGCGTCACCGTCAATGCCGTGCTCCCCGGGCCGACCCGCACCGAGGGCGTGGAGGATCTCATCGAGACCGTGGCCGCCAAGAGGGGCGTCTCGGTCGATCAGGCGGCCAAGGAGTTCGTCACGCAGAGCCGGCCGACCTCCCTGCTCCGGCGCCTCGCCAGCCCCGAGGAGGTCGCCAACATGGTGGTCTATACCTGCTCGAAAGAAGCTTCCGCCACCAATGGCGCGGCGCTCAGGGTCGAAGGCGGCATCCTGCGCGGCGTCGGCTGAGGGCCTCCTACGCCTCTACACGACCAGCCAAAGATTGAGCCCGATGAGCAGGAGAACGAGGCTCCCGGCGAGGCCGAGACTCCGCCGGCCGAGCGGCAGCCTCTGCATCACTCTCCGGTCGGCCAGCAGGAGCAGCATCGGAACCAGCACGAAGGGGAGTGCCAGGCCCAGCACCAACTGGCTCAGCACCAGGAGCCGGTCGACGCTACCCCCGCCCCCATTGCCAGGGGCAGCAGCAAAGCCGGCAGCAGGGCCGCCGCGCGGGTGATGAGCGCGCGCAAGGCCATCGGGATTTTGAGATCGAGGAAGCCCTCGATCACGATCTGGCCCGCCATGCCCGCCGATGTCGTGGCGCTGAGCCCTGCGGCCAGCAGGGCGATGGCGAAGACCGCGCCGGCGCCCTGGCCGAAGACGGGATCGAGCAGGTGATAGGCCTCCTCCAGCCCGGCCCCGACATGCGACCCCTGCTGGAACGCCCCCTGCTGGAACGCCCCCTGCTGGAAAGCGAGCGCCGCCACCACCACGATCGCCGCATTGGCGAGGCAGGCGAGCCCGAGCATGGTCCAGGAATCGAGGGAGAGGAGCCGCAGTTATCGCGGGCCTGTCGAGATGCGCCAGATCCTTGGCCCGCTTCCGCACCAAGCCCGAATGCAGATCGAGGTTATGCGGCATGATGGTGGCGCCGATGATGCCGATGGCGAGATAGAGCATGTCCGGATCCTTGAGGATCCGGGCATCCGGCAGGAAGCCCCGGGCCAGCGCGCTGAGCGGGGGCTGGGCGAGGCTCAGCTCATAGGCGAAGGCGCCGGCGATGACGGTCAGCATCAGGGCGATGGCCTGCTCGGGCATCCGCCCGCGCGCGAACGGGAGAACGAGCAAAACGAGGGTGACGCCAGCGGTGAGCAGCACGCCGGCGGCGATGGGAAAACCGAAGAGCAACTTGAGGGCCACGGCGGCGCCCAGAAGCTCGGCCAGATCCGTCGCCACCATGGCGATCTCCGCCACACCCCAGCAAAGAAGCGCCAGCGGCCGCGGCAGCCGCTCGCGCATCAGCCGGGCGAGATCCTTGCCCGTGGCCAGGGTCAGCCGGACCGCGAGGACCTGCAGAAAGGCCGCCGCCAGGCTCGCGGCCAGCACCACCGCAAGCAGGGCGAAGCCGTAGCGCGCCCCGGCCGCGACATCCGTCGCCCAATTGCCGGGATCGATATAGCCCACCGCGACCACATATCCCGGCCCGAGCAGGGGCAGCAGCCGGCGCGGCGCCAGCGGCGAGGCGCCGTTCCAGAAGGCCGGCAGGCGGGCGATGAGGGCGGACATGGGGCGAGCTGAAATCCTGTGTTTGGATATTTAATTGATAATAATTCGCATTTGCATGTAAGATTTCAGGCCCCTCCCCTGCGACCGGCGCATGGCACCACTGGCCGCCCCAATACGTCATGGCCGGGCGAAGTCCCGGCCATGACGTCGATCCACAAGAGCCGCTGCTGCTGACAAGCCTCGCTCTCTTCACCGTCATGGTCGGCGAAGGCCGACCATCCACGAGTTCGTTCGCCGCGAACCCGGCACTAGGCCAGATGGCTCGATATTGCGGCGCCCCGGGGCACGGCAAGAGATGGATGCCCGGGACAAGCCCCGGCATGACGACAGGGAGGTCGCGGCGGGAAGGCAGGCGGGGGCCGTTCTAGCCCCCCGCCCTCTCCGTCTTACTCTGCGGCGAGCTTGACGCTAGGCGCCGCCAGGTCGAAGCGATCGCTCTCCATCACCTTGACCCAGGCCGCCACGAAGTCCTTCACGAACTTCTCCTTCGCATCCGCCGAGGCATAGACCTCCGCCAGCGCGCGGAGCTGGGAATGCGAGCCGAAGATCAGGTCGACGCGGGTGCCGGTCCACTTAACCTCGTTCGTCTTGCGGTCGCGGCCCTCATAGACGCCGTCCGCGCCGGAAGCGGGCTGCCACGCCGTCCCGATATCGAGCAGGTTGACGAAGAAGTCGTTGGTCAGCGTCTCGGGCCGCCTGGTGAAGACGCCGTGCTTCGACTTCGGCGCATTGGCACCCAGCACGCGCAGGCCCCCGACCAGGACCGTCATCTCCGGCGCCGTCAGCCGCAGCAATTGCGCCCGGTCCACCAGCAGCTCCTCGGGCGACAGGCGCTGCTTGCCGCTGAGGTAGTTGCGGAAGCCGTCGGCCTTCGGCTCGAGCAGGGCGAAGGACGACACATCGGTCTGCGCTTGCGAGGCATCCATGCGCCCCGGCCTGAAGGGGACCTTCACCGTTTGCCCGGCCTCCTTCGCGGCCTTCTCGATGGCTACCCCGCCGACAAGCACGATCAGATCGGCCAGCGACACCTTCTTGCCGCCGGCCTCAGCCGCGTTGAACTCCTTCTGGATCACCTCGAGGGTCCGCAGCA
>DATFRE010000596.1:0-6286 GCA_035263545.1 Dongiaceae bacterium | reverse complement strand
GCGGCCAGGGGTCTTGCAGCCTAGGACTTGCAGCATAGCGCTTGCGGCTGAGCGACTTGCCTGTGGGCCTTGCGGCATCGATTTCAGAAATACCGGCAAGTCGAACAAGTATCGAGAATACGGCAATTCTAAGGCGCCATGCCGTTTCCATGGTCCAGCCCTGTAGACATCACATGGCCGTTATCAGAGGCGCTCTTGAATTCCACTCGATGAGCGCCAATTAACCTCCATACAGTGGTCGAGGCCGCAAGGGCCGCGATCGTCCCAAGTGGTTTCCCCCACCATGAAGGACTCCGAAAGGAACTGCTCGAACGCCCGGTCCTCCCCTGGCCGGGCGTTCACTTTTTCCGGCATGGACTCTGTGCTAGGGAGCGCCCCTCTGGGGTATAACCCCCGGCCGACTGGCTTTTCCTTCCCCTCGAGGACCCGCCTTGCGCATCGTCAGCTGGAACGTCAACTCCGTCCGCCTGCGCCTCGATTCCCTGGCGCGGCTCACCAGCGAATGGCGGCCCGACCTCGTCTGCGTGCAGGAAGTCAAGGCGCAGGCGCAGGACTTCCCCCATGACGCCATCAAGGCGCTGGGCTATTCCGAGATCCATCTGCGCAGCATGAAGGGTTACAACGGCGTGGCGATCCTCTCCCGCCTGCCGCTGGAGACGCCCGACGGGAAGGACTGGTGCGGCAAGCAGGATTGCCGTCACGCGGTCGCGAGCCTTCCCGGCGGCATCGAGCTGCATAATTTCTACATTCCCGCCGGCGGCGACATCCCCGACCCCGAGGTGAACGCGAAGTTCGCCCATAAGCTTGCCTTCCTCGACGAGGCCGCCGCCTGGTCGACGGAAGGCCGGCGCGAGGGCAAGAAGATGATCCTGCTGGGCGATCTCAACATCGCGCCTCTGGAGACGGATGTCTGGTCGCACAAGCAGCTGCTCTCGGTGGTGAGCCACACCCCCATCGAGGTGGAGAAGCTCGGCCGCCTGCAGGAGGCCGGGCGATGGGTCGATGCGGTGCGCAAGATCATCCCGCCCAGCGAGAAGCTTTACAGCTGGTGGAGCTATCGCGCCCTCGACTGGAGCCTTTCGGATCGCGGCCGGCGCCTCGATCACATCTGGGTGACCCCGGAGCTGGCCCCGGCGGTCGCCGATGCCCGCATCCTGCGCGAGGCCCGCGGCTGGACCCAGGCCTCCGACCATGTCCCGGTGATGATCGACCTCGCGTGAGGTCGCCGTACTTCCCTCTCCCGCGCTTTGAAGCGGGAGAGGGTGGCGACCGAAGCGCAGCGGAGGTCGCCGGGTGAGGGTACGCCGAGCACCCCTCTCGCCAGACCCTCACCCTCCCCCTCGCTGTCGCGACGGGTCTCCTCCCGCTTCCGTTTCAAAGCACGGGAGAGGGCCCTCAAAAAACGCGCGGCGCTCTACTTCTTCCGGCTGATGAAGTAGCGGCCGGGGGCGCCTTCGGGCAGGGGAAGCGGCTCGAGATCGTCGGCCGGGATCGGCTGATCCGCCACGATGAGCCCGCCCCTGGCCAGCAGCGCGACCCAATGGGGCGTGAGGCCGGCCGCGAGCGCCCGGCTCGCCGCGTGATCGCCGCTGCCGATATCGGCGTGGATGAGCGCCGCCCGGCCGCCAAAATGCTTGGCCGCCGCCGGCGCGGTCTCGTTGAAATCACCCAGGATCATGCGATCGGCCGGCGGGATGCAATCGGGATGCGCCGCCACATGGCGATCGAAGACATAGATCTCGCGGTTCGGCAAATGCTCGCGCAGATGATCGTAGCTGCGCCCGTTGCCGAGCCCGAACTCCAGCACCGGCCCTGGCAGCGCCGCGATCCTGGTCATCGCCCAGTCGAGGCTGGCGCGCTGGATCATCAGCCGGCGGATCATGCTGTCGAGACGGCTCATGCCGAGCAATCGTGCGCGCGTCCTAGCCGGCGGCGGCGAGCTTGTCGCGGCACTCGCGCAGCAGGGCATTGGTGTGCTCGACGCGGGAGGCGAGCACACGCATCAGCTCCACCGCCATGGTGGGAAAATCGGTCACCAGGCGGAAGAACAGGTCCTTGGTGATCTTGAGGGTGGTGGTGCGGTTGATCGCCGTCACCGTCGCGCTGCGCGGGACATCGCCGATGATTCCCATCTCGCCGACGATCTCGTCGCGTCCCAGGCGCGCCACCCGGGTGCGCCCGCCACCCGGCGATTCCACATCGATCGCCACCTCGCCGGCGACGATGATATAGGCGGCATCGGCCTGGTCTCCCTGGTGGAAGAGGACCTCGTCGGCCTCGAACACCGCCCGCTCGCTGGTGAAGGCGAGCAGCTTCAGCTTGGCCGGCTCGACCTTGGCGAAGAGCTGGATCTTGCGCAGCATCTCGACTTCTTCGTGGAGGCTCATCGCTGTTTCCTCACTGTGCCGCTATCCCCTCGGCCGCCTTGGCCTTGCGGGCAAGGAGCTCCTTGGGTGAGCCCTGCTCGCCGATACGCCCGTCCTTCATGGTGATCAGGCGCTGGAATCTCTCCGCATCCTTGGGCTGACGGAGCACCCACAGCACCGTCCGTCCTTCACTTGCCTTCAGAATATTCTCCAGAATCCGCACCTGGCCTGCTCCGTCGATCAACGCGGTCGCCTCGTTCACGATCAGGTATCTGGGCCGCTTCAGCAACGCCCTGGTCAGGCCCAGCTTCTGGCGCTGGATCTGGGAGAGCCGCTTGCCCGCGATGCCTGCCTGGTACTCCAGGCCGATGCGCAGCACCGAGCGGCGCAGGTCAAGGGTGTCGAGCACTTCGCCGATGAGCTTGCCGATGCGCGAAGCGGCCTGGGCCTGGCCGTAGACGAGGCGTCCGAACAGCACGTTGTCCTGCACCGAGGCGGCGCCGATATACCTGTCGATCTCGTAGAACTCGACGGCGGATTTGAGCTCCGCCGGCAGGCCCTGGGCGAAGGCGCGGCGCGCCTCGAGGAGGCGGGCCTCGAGCGCGGCATCGATCAGATCCAGGCGGTGACGCGCTTCGACATAGGGGAAGGCGAGCGCCGTCAGGCGCATGTGATCCTCCGGCGGCAAGGTGGCGACCGAGGCCTTGCCGAGACGTCCGAGAAGCGCCCGGTATTCCGGCAGATCCTCGGCGGAGATGAAGCTGAACTGCTCGAAGAAGGGATGGCCCGGCGGCAGATCGGCGAACAGTTCGACCATGGTCTCGGCGATGCGCCGGCCGACATCGGCCAGGGTTTCGGCGAGGCCGGCGTCAGCCAGCACCTTGAGCAGATAGGGGTTGCGGGCGATGCGGTCCGGCTGCAGCTCCAGCCCGACCGGCTGGCCGAACAGCAGATTCTCGACCACCGACATGTTCTTGTTGTAGCGGTCGACGTCGAAGGGCTCCACCAGCGTGGCGAGCGCCGGGTCGGCCAAGCGCTGTCGCAGATCGGCGCGCGCGGTGATGAACTTCGCCGCCAGCTCGCTTTGCGCCGCGGGATCGATGGTGCCGCGCAGGCCGAACTGGTAGACGTCGTCCTCGAACTCGACGATCTTCAAGGTCTCGATGATCCTGTCATCGAGGCTGGCCATGTTTGTGGCGCCGGCGGATTCGTAGTCGATCCAGTCGGCCGCGATGTCGATCACCGGATTGCCGGCGCGGCGCGTCTCGCGGTCGAAGGAATCGCGCGCACGTTTGCCGGCGTCGTCGTAGACCGCGGGCTGTTGGGGTGCGTGCTTCAGGCCGTAGATGATGTTCTCGCGCACGCTGAGGGGGAACATGTAGGATTCGGGCCCGGCATAGCCGACATTTCGGCCCGTCGCCGCCTCCGGCATGCTCGCGAGATCGCGCCCGCCGATGGCGATGCTGCCGGCGGTGAGCGGCATGATCCGGGCGAGGACCAGGCTGAGCGTCTCCACCCCGGATCCGGCTTCGCCGATGACGGCGACCTGCGTGCCGTCGGGGATCGTCGCGCTGACGCTGTCCAGCAGCTTCACGCCGTTGTCATCGGCGACGATGACCGTGCTGAGGGCGATGTCGCCGCTCAGCGGGGCGACCGGCTCCTTGGGCAGCGCCGCGAGCTCTTCCGCCAGCATGCCTTCGGGCTCGAACTGCTCGGCCACCTGCTCGTACTTGATCTGAACATCCTGGCGCTGCTGGTCCCAGTCGATCAACTCCTTCACCGGGCCGGGCAGATCCTTGTAGGCGTTGATGACGGCGACGATGATGCCGAGGTCGACGCGGCCGGCGAAGGCGAGAAGACCGCCCAGGAGATAGAAGGTGAAGGGCGTCACCTGGGCCAGGAAGTTGTTGAGGCCCTTGACCGCGAATTTGCGCTGATAGAGGTCGAAGCGGATCTGATAGATCCGCCCGAGCCGGTCGACGATGTCCGCACGCTCGTAGTTCGAGGTGTCGTTGGTATGGATCTCGACCGACCCGTCGACGCATTCGGCGATGCGTCCGGCGAGCGCGCGGGCCGTGAGCTGGCGCTGCTTTCCCAGGACCAGGATCTTCTTGCGCAGCCTCGGGATCACCACCGCCTGGACCAGGAGGACGATCACCGCGACGCCGCCGAGCCAGAAGCTCTGCTGCAGCATGAAATAGAGCGCGGTCAGCGCATTGCCGCCGAGAAAGGCCGGCTGGACGAAGGCGTCGCCGATGAAACCGCCGAGCGGCTCCACCTCGTCCTTGATCATGGTTGCGATCTCGGCCTGCTTGACCTTGCGGAACTGGGATTGCGGGAAGCGGAGCACCCGGTCGAAGAGGTCATAGCGCAGGCGGCGCAGCATGCGCTCGCCCATGCGGCCCTTGGCCGTGTTGATGTAGATCTTGAACCAGTTGTTGATGATCACGAAGATCAGGAACAGGACGCAGATGGCGATCAGATAGGCTTCCCGTCCCAGACGGAATCCATCGAAAAGCACAACAGTGCCGCCGCCGAGGAAAGCGGGAACCCCGAACTCCAGATGCAGGAAGGTGGTGATCTTGTCGGGATGGCCCGCGAGATGCTGGATGGCATTGACGATTGTTTTCGGCAGATCGAGCGATACGTAATAGAAGACGAGCGAGATCGCCACCACGATCAGGATCAAGATCTGGTCACGAAAGCTGTGCTTCAGTATGTACTTGAAAAGATTAGGTTCCATCGCCTTGCTCCGCCCCTCCCCAAAGGGCGTCGGGGCTACACTAGCTCATCTCGTCCACGGGCGAAACGATCAAGGAACATGGGGTGCGGGCGGCCCTGCCGCCAGGCGTACGGCCATGCAATCTGCTCTATCCGGCCGGCGGGAGGTCGTGGCATAGTCCCGCCCCGATTTACGGGGGCAGTCAGGGATAGGCGAGTGCTGCGGAGAAGCCCGGCATGAGGGATGCCCGGATACTGATCTACAGCCACGACACCTTCGGCCTCGGGCATCTCCGGCGCTGCCGTTCGATCGCCCATGCCCTGGTGCAGCACGACAAGGAGCTTTCGGTCCTGATCATGTCGGGCTCGCCGATCATCGGCAGCTTCGACTTCCGCGCCCGGGTGGATTTCGTCCGCGTGCCCGGCGTCATCAAGCTGCGCAATGGCGACTACACCTCCCTCAACCTGCATATCGACATCGAGCAGACGCTCCAGATTCGCAGCTCGATCATCCGCCATACGGCGGACATCTTCGATCCCGACATCTTCATCGTCGACAAGGAGCCGCTCGGCTTGCGCGGCGAGGTCGAGGAGACGCTGCTGATGCTGAAGGATCGCGGCGTGCCGCTGATCCTGGGCCTGCGCGATGTCATGGACGATCCCGACCTCCTGGCGCCGGAATGGGAACGCAAGAACGTCCTGCCGGCCCTGCGCGACCTCTATGACGATATCTGGGTCTATGGCCTGCCGCAGATCTGCGATCCGCTGGAGGGCGTCGAGCTGCCCAAATCCGTGCGCAAGCGGATGACCTTCACCGGCTATCTGCGCCGCACGCTGCCGCATTCGCCGCTGCCCCCGACCCCGCTCGTGAAGATCAGCGGGCCCTATATCCTGGTCACCACCGGCGGCGGGGGCGATGGCGAGGCCATCATCGACTGGGTTCTCAGGGCCTATGAGCATGACAAGGCCATGCCGCTGCCCGCCCTTCTGGTGCTCGGGCCTTTCATGCAGTCGGAGCGCCAGGTGGAGTTCCTGAAACGGGCGGCGAAACTGAAGAAGGTGGAGGCCATCACCTTCGATGCCCAGCTCGAGACGCTGATGGAGCGCGCCGTGGGGGTGGTTGGCATGGGCGGCTACAACACCTTCTGCGAGATCCTCTCCTTCGACAAGCGGGCCCTCATCATCCCGCGCACCAAGCC
>DATFRE010000595.1:0-16613 GCA_035263545.1 Dongiaceae bacterium | reverse complement strand
ATGCCCTCTTTCCCCATATGAAGGTCGAGGAGAACGTGGCCTTCGGCCTCCGGGCGCGCCGGGCTCCGGAAAGCCTGGTGCAGGAGCGCATCCGCGAATCCCTGCGCATGGTGGGGATGAGCAACTTTCTCGGCCGCTATCCGCGCCAGCTCTCCGGCGGGCAGCAGCAGCGCGTTGCCATCGCCCGCGCGCTCGCCATCCGTCCGAGCGTGCTCCTCCTCGCTGAGCCGCTCTCGGCGCTGGATGCCCAGATCCGCCGCAATATGGTGGAGGAGCTGGCGCGCCTCCATCGCGAGCTGCCCGGTCTCACGGTGCTCTATGTCACCCATGACCAGACCGAGGCGCTGACGCTGGCCCATCGCATCGCCATCATGCGCGACGGGCGCCTCGTCGCCCATGGCGCGGCCCGCGATCTCTATCGCGATCCGCCCAACCGCTTCACCGCCGAGTTCCTCGGCCGCGCCAATCTCCTGCCGGTGCGCCTCGAGGCGCTGGAGGCGGGCGGGCTGCTGGGCCGGGTGCGCTTCGGCGAAGTGGTGTTGCGGGCGCGGGTGCCGGCGAACCTCGAGCCCGGCGCCCAATGCCTTCTCTGCGTGCGTCCCCATGACCTGACCCTGTCGCGGGGCAACGAGGAGAATGCGCTCGAGGGCCGGGTGGAATCCGCTCTCTGGCAGGGGGACCAGCACAGCATCGTCATCGAGGTGGACCGCCTCAGCCTTCGCATCGCCTCGGCGCCGTTGCTGGAGCCGCCGCTGCCGGGCACGCCCCTCAGGGTCCATTTCCCCGCCGAGAACGCCATCCTGATCCCCGAAGATGTCGCTTAGCGTCGCCGCCGGTCCCAAGCCCCGGAATGCGCTGGCCGACTCCGGCGTACTCTGGATCGTCCCGCCGCTGCTGGTGCTGCTCGGCTGCTTCTTCTATCCGCTCTCGCTCATCGTCGGCCAGGCCTTTACCGGCGCCGAGGGCGGCTTCTCGCTCGAGATTCTGCGGGAGGTCTTCGCTTCGGCCCTGTTCCGCGACGCGATCCTGCACACGATCGGCATTGCGCTGGCGGCCAGCACCGGCTGCCTCCTCCTGGGCTTTGTCCTGGCGCTGATCCTCTCCTTCGTGCCCTTCCCGGGGGCCGCCCTGTTCGCAAGGCTGATCGATACCTTCATCGCGCTGCCGACCTTCCTGATGGCGCTTTCCTTCACCTTCATCTACGGCTCGGCCGGCATTCTCAACATGTCCCTCATGGAGATGTTCAAGCTGCCGCTGCCGCCCATCGATTTCCTCTATTCGGCCTGGGGCGTGATCCTGGCGGAGGTGACGGTCTATACCCCCTTCATCATGCGCCCGCTCCTGGCGTCCTTTTCGCTGATCGAGAGCTCGCAGATCGAGGTGGCGTCGAGCCTCGGCGCCGGCCCCTGGCGCATCATCCGCCAGATCATCCTGCCGGCGGCTCTCCCGGCGCTGGCCGCGGGCGGCAGCCTCTGCCTGCTGCTGACGGTGAACGAGTTCGGGATCGTCCTCTTCATCGGCGCCAAGGGCGTCATCACCCTGCCGCTGCTGGTCTACGACAAGGCGATCCAGGAGTTCGACTATCCGACGGCCTGCGTCATCGCCGTGGTCAATGTCGGCCTCTCCCTCGGGCTCTATTTCCTCTACCGCTACGCCCTCAGCCGTTTCGGAGCGCAACGTGCTGGTGTGGTCTAGATCCGGGCGCTGGAGCGCCTGGAGTATCGCAGCCCTGCTGCTGGGCATCTTCTACATCCTGCCGCTGGCGGTCATCGCGCTCGCCAGCCTGGCGGGCCAGTGGAACGGGGCGTTGCCCAGCCACCTGACCTTCCGCCACTATGCCGATGCGCTCCAGGGCGATTCCGGGGCGGAGCTGCGCATCAGCCTGCTGACCGGGCTGATGGCGAGCTTCCTGGCGCTGCTCAGCGGCAGCTGGGCGGCACTCGCCCTGCGCGGCGTCATGCCGGCGTCGCGCCGGTTCCTGGACGTGGTCTTCTTCCTGCCCAGCGCCGTGCCCTCGGTCTCCGTCGGCCTCGGCCTGCTGGTCGCCTTCAGCCGCCCGCCGGTGCTGCTCAACGGCACCACGGCGATCGTGGTGCTCGCCCATTTCATCCTGGTCTCGGCCTTCACCTACGGCAATGTCTCCGCCGGCCTGGCGCGGCTCTCCCCGGATTACGAGCAGATCGCCGCCAGTCTCGGTGCGCGGCCCTTCTATCTGCTGCGCAGGGTGACCCTGCCGCTGGTCGCACCCTATCTGATCGCCGCCTTTAGCCTCAGCTTCGCCATGTCCATGGGCGAGCTTGGCGCCACGGTGATGGTCTATCCTCCGGGCTGGGTGACCCTGCCCGTGGGCATCTTCGCGCTCACCGACCGCGGCGAGGTCTTCGCCGGTGCGGCGCTGACCATCTTGCTGGTGGCTGTCACCCTGGTGGTGCTGCTCGGCCTGTCGCGCATTCCGACCAAGGCTTCGGCGCGGTAGGATTCACTTTCCCGGCCAGGGCATGATCGGCACGGCGCTGACCGAATTGGCCGGCGAGCCTTCGACGAGCTTCGAGCTAACGGCGAGATAGACCAGTGTGTTGTGCTTCTTGTCGATCAGGCGATAGATCCGCGTCGCCTTGAAGAAGATGCTGGTCCGCTGGGTGAAGACCTCCTCCTTGTTCTTGAGCTTGGCGATGTCGATGTCGATCGGCCCCACCTGCCGGCAGGAGACCGAGAAGTTCGAGGGGTCCTCGTTCAGCCCGAGGGGCTGACCCCAGCCGCCCTTGCGGGCCTGGGAGATGTGGCAGACCACCCCCGGCACCTCCGGGTCCTCGAAATCGCTGACGCAGACTTTGTCATTGGGCGAGAGCAGGTTGAAGGTCGTGCTGATGCAGCCGATGTCGTCCGCCCGCGCGGTCCCCATCGCCGCCAGCAGCAGCACCAGCGCCATGAAGTGCAGCTTCATTCTCATGAGTCCTTTCGATTGAGACTTGAAGGGCAGAATTCACCACGGAGGTCACGGAGAAAGCGAGCGACGGGCCGCGCCTCACCGCGCCAGGCTCTCGCGCAACCGCAGCCGGCCCATGAGGAGCCAGAAGGCGATCGCCATGTTCACCAGATTCCAGGCGATGCCGTTGAGGAAGGCCGCGCGATAGGAGCCCGTCAGGTCGTAGATCACCCCGGACATCCAGCCGCCCGCGGCCATGCCGATCACGCTCGTCATGAGAACGAGGCTGATACGCGCCCCCGCTTCGCGCGCCGGGAAATATTCCCGCACGATCACCGCATAGCTCGGCACGATCCCGCCCTGGGAGAGCCCGAACAGCGACGAGACGATGTAGAGGGAGATCAGGCCGTTGAAGGGCAGATAGAAGATGAGGGTGAGACATTGCAGGGTCGAGCCCAGGATCAGCGTGCCCACCCCGCCGATATGGTCGGAGATGTAGCCCGAGGCGAGCCGGCTCACGATGCCGAATCCCAGCATCAAAGAGAGCATCTCCGCCCCTCGCGCGGGCCCGTAACCCAGATCGCCGCAATAGGCGATGATATGCACCTGCGGCATCGACATGGCGATGCAGCAGGAAAGCCCTGCCAGCACCAGCAGACCCTGGAGCAGCGCCGGGGGCACCGGTGGGCGGATCAGCGCCTCGCCCTTGCGGGCATAGCCCCGGCGGTCCTCGGTCGCGGCGCGCCGGCGCAGCAGCAGCGCCAGCGGCAGCATGGTCAGAATGCAGAAGGCGCCCACGCCCATATAGGCATGGCGCCAGCCCACCGCGCCGATCGCCCGCTGCAGGAGGAAGGGCCAGATCGCGCCGGCGAGGTAGTTGCCGCTGGCGACGATGGCGACCGCGATGCCGCGCTTGCGCAGGAACCAAAGTGAGACATCGGCCACAAGAGGCCCGAAAGTGACGGAGCTCCCCAGCATCCCGATCAGGAGCGCCTGGGCGAGCACGAACTGCCAGTAGTTCGCGGCCATCGCCGCCACGGCGAAGCCGATCCCCAGCAGCAGCGTGCCGGCGATGAGCGGCAGCTTGATACCGGCACGGTCGGCCCAGCGCCCCATCAGCACGCCGCCGGCGGCGAATCCCACCATGGTTGCCGTATAGGGGAGGGAGGCACCGCCCCGGCCTAGGCCGAACTCTGCCTCGATGGTGGGAAGCACGATGACGGCGGACCAGAGGCCCACCCCGCCAATGGTGCTGAGGGCGAGCGATGCCGCCAGCCGCCGCCAAGCATAGGCGCTGTCCGGCGCCGGCGCGTCGCTCGATATGATCGCCGGGCTCACCGGATCCTCCATGCCGCGCAATCGCCTTGTCTCTAGCCGACCCGGCGGGCCGCGGCAATCTCTTCTCCCAGGGGATGCATGCAGGAAGTGGGGGGCTCGCTGGAAATCGGGGGGCTATGCTATCCGTTCGGAACCCCAGGGGACGCCAAGGGTGATGACGGGGAGAGACCACGCGCGCGAGATCGAGCGCCAGCTGCGCCGGCGCTATCGCCAGCCGGCCGGGGTCGAGCAGTTCGGCATCGAGCCCGTGCCATATGTTCGCGCCGGTCGCGGGCGTGATGGTGTTCGACTATCTCTTCGTCGGCCGCCTGCAGATCAGCCTTGGCGCGCTCTTCGATCCGAAGGGCGCCTATCGGTACTGGAACGGCTTCAACCTCGTCGCCGTCGCCTGGACCGCCATCGGTTTCGCGATCTGCACTTTCGCGGTCCCCGCAGCCTGGATTCCCTCCTTGGTGACCCTGTTCGTCAGCGGGACGGGTTACGTGCTGACGACGCGCCTGCTTTCATCTCGCCGCGCCGTGGCTTCGAGCGCGGCCATGATGTCCATCGGAGACATCACGAGGGGATCGAAACATGGCGGATCCATTGCGCGTCGGGGTGATCGGCTGCGGCTTCTTCGTCCAGAACCACCTCCATTCCTGGAAGAGCCTGGCCGGGGAGGGGGCGAGCCTCACCGCCGTCTGCGACATCGATCCCGCCAAGGCCAAGGCCGCCGCCGAGACCTTCGGCGCAGAGCACTGGTACGGCGATGCCGACCGCATGCTGGCGGCGGAGAAGCTCGATCTCGTGGACATCGTCACCCGGGTCGAGACCCATGAGGAAATGGTGGGGCCCACCATCAGGGCACGCATTCCCACCATCGTTCAGAAGCCCTTCGGGCCCGATCTCGCCGCGGGTGAAGCCATGGCGAAGGCCGCTTCCGCCGCCGGCGTCTTCCTGGCAGTGCATGAGAACTTCCGCTTTCAGGCACCCTTCCGGCGCATCACCGCGTTGTTGCAGGCGGGCGCGATCGGCCAACCCTCCTGGGCCCGGATCAGCTTCCGCACCGCCTATGACATCTACCGCACGCAGCCCTATCTGCTGCGCGAGAAGCGCTTCATCCTCATCGATCTGGGCGTGCATGTCCTCGACTTGGCCCGCCTCTTTCTCGGCGAGGTCGCTCATCTTTCGGCGGAGACCCAGCGGCGCGATCCGCGGGTCGCGGGCGAGGACACGGCCACCATGCTGCTGAGGCACCGCGGCGGCGGGGTTTCGGTGGTCGACTGCAGCTATGACGCGCGGCGGCTGCCGGATGTCTTTCCCGAAACCCTGGTCGAGATCGAGGGGCCGAAGGGCGCGATCCTGCTGAAGCCCGGCCTGAAGCTCGAGGTGACGATCGAGGGCCGCATGAGCGAGGAGGATGGCGATGCGCCGCTCCTCGACTGGGCGGCGCGCCCCTGGCATGTGGTCCAGGAGAGCGTGCAGGCCACCTGCGCCCATATGCTGGCCGCTGTGCGCGGGGGCCGCGAGGCCGAGACCTCCGCCGCCGACAATCTGAAGACCTTTGCCCTGGCCGAGGCGGCCTATGAATCCATGCGCACCGGCCGCGCGATCCCGATGAGCTGAGCGCTCGACCTCTACCCGTCATGGAGCGAGTGGCGGGCTGTCTACTCCTTCGCCGCGACGACCTCGAGAAAGGCCCGTACCAGGCGGAGCTCGCGCCGCTCGGCGAGGCAGACGATGTACTCCGTCATGGCGAGATCCTCGCCGATCAGCTGGAGCGGCTTCAGCCGCGGGTCGCGGCCGAACTCGCTCGCCGAGACCACGCCGACGCCGAGCCCCGCGGCGACCGTCTCGCGCACCGCCTCCCGGCTGTTCATATCCAGCACCTCGCCCAGCGCCAGGCCCCGGCGCGCCATGGCGGTCTCGAGCACATGGCGCGTCGCCGAGCCCTGCTCGCGCAGGACCAGCCGCTGCGAGCAGAGCTCCCCCAGCTCCAGCCGCCGGCGCTTCGCCCAGGGATGGCTGCGCGCCACGAAGGCCACCAGCCGGTCGCGACGCAGGGGCCGGGCGAAGAAGCTGGGCTCGCCCGCGATATTGGCCAGCACGGCCACATCGATCTTGTGCTCCCGCAGGTCATGGGCGAGCTCGGCGGAATTGCCCACCGTGAGCGAAAGCTGGATGCCGGGATATTTGCGCGTGAAGGCAGCGAGCGCCGCAGTCACGTGATAGGGCGCATCCGCGCCGATCCTGAGATGCCCCTTGCTCAATCCCCGCGCCGCGGAGAGCAGGTGCTCCGCCTCGGCCTCGAGGGCGAAGAGACGCCGGGTGAGCGCCAACAGCTCGCGGCCGAGCTCGGTCGGCGCCACCTTGCGCCCGCGCCGATCGAAGAGCCGGACCCCGAAGCCCTCCTCCAGCGCCTTCACCTGGCCCGAAAGGGTCGGCTGGGTCACATGCAGCGCCGCGGCGGCGCGGGTGAAGCTGCCTTCGCTGGCCACCGCATGAAAGGCGCGGAGCTGGGCATGATTCATAGGCGATATCTATGCGATCCAGGGAAATCCCGCTATTCGGCAGATGGTAGAGCGGACCACGGCCGGTGGGCAATCGGGCCAAGACCCCGCCACCCATTTCCCTCTCGCCCCCGGGACGGGCAGGGCGATGGAGTTAACCGGGTGATTTCATGACGTCGGCCGAAGCCTGAGCTTCAGGATGCCGCCAAGCAGCACGAGGAATGATCCCAAGCCGTATCCGCCGACGAACAGAAACCCCATAATGTTCCTCTCGTGCTGGATCTCCTGTCTGATCCGGTCTGCCTCAGCCTGCACTTGGTCCAGGTACTTCTGCATCTCATCCATCGTCGTGTCGTAGCCAGCGAGTGGGGCCATGCCGACTTGCGTGGCTAGTTCAGAAAGTCCCAGCCCGTAGTTGTAGGTCTGCACGCGTCGTATGGCCGCCTCCACATTCGCATCTTTCTGGGTTGCTATGATGGCGTTGAAAACCGCGTTATGGGATTGATAGAGCCGGTAAGTATTTTCAGCCGCGTTCAAGCCGGACAGCTTTCTGTCCAGGCCGGTGACGACGGATTGCTGAAACACCCAGCAGAAGAACAGGATCACGGCCCCCAGGCTCGGGGTGATCTCGACGATCCACTTGCGGTTCATCCATCTCTCCTGATCCGGTCGCGCCGCTCGCCGGCCACAGATTCAGTCGAGATCCTCTCCTGCGTTTGGTTGCGGAAAGCTTGACGCCTGCCCGCACCGAGATCTGGTGTTGCTGGGTGCAGCGATGGGGCAGATACCGTAAGCTCCCACGGGCTCGAGATCCTCACAGCAGCTGATATGGTTCCGCGCGCCATGCCGCCGAAGATCATCCTGCAGTCGCTCGGCTTTGCCGTCGTTCTCGGGCTGCTGCTGTTCCTGCCTGCGGGCACGCTGGCCTGGCCGCAGGGCTGGGTCTTCCTCATCCTCTTCTGCGGCTGCAGCTTCGCCCTCGGCGAATGGCTGAAGCGCGCCGATCCGGCGCTCCTGGCCGAGCGGATGAAGTCGCCCTTCGGCGCCGATCAGAAGCCGCGGGACCGGGCGGTGATGGCCGGGATATTGCTGAGCCTCGTGGCCTGGATCGTCTTCATGGGCCTCGATGCCCGCCGCTTCGGCTGGTCCGAGGTGCCGCTCTGGGCCGAGATCCTCGGTGCGCTGCTGATCCTGCTCGCCTTCCTCGGCTGGGTCGGGGTCCTTGCCGCCAACAGCTTCGCCGCGACCCAGGTCCGGCTGCAGCCGGAACGCGGCCAGAAGGTGATCTCGACCGGCCCCTATGGGGTCGTCCGCCATCCCATGTATGCCTATAGCCTGCTCCTGATGATCGGAGCACCCCTGCTTCTCGGCTCGCTCTGGGGTCTCTTGGGCCTGGCCCTGTTCGTGCCGCTCCTGGCCGCCCGCCTGCTGGGCGAGGAGGCGATGCTGATGGAGGGCCTGCCCGGCTATCGCGAGTATGCGGCCAAGGTCCGCTTCCGGCTGGTGCCGGGCGTCTGGTAGCGCGCTATCCTGCTATCTTCAGCACCACGCGAAAGCGCGCCTCGCCGCTCATCATCCGGTCATAGGCGGCCTGCGCCTCCTCGAAGGGAAAGACCTCGTTCATCGAGGCGACGTGGTTCAGCTCGCTGAAGCGCAGCGTGTCCTCGGAATCCACGGCCATGCCCGAATACCAGCCCCTCACGGCGGCGGATTTACCGATCAGGTCCAGGGAGTTGATGGTGAGTGCGCCGACCGCGCCGATCACCATCATGGTCCCGTTCGGTGCCAGGCCGCCGACGATGGCCTCCATCGCCTTGGCACTGGTGACCGTGGCGAGGATGGTCTTCGCCCCGCCCATGGCCTGGAGGGCGGCAGCGGGGTCTTGCACCGCACCGTCGATAAAGTCATGGGCGCCCAGGGAGCGGGCGAGGGCCTCCTTGTCCTGGCCGCGGTCGATGGCCACGGTGCGGTAACCCTGGCGGGCGGCGAACTGCACGGCGAGATGGCCGAGCCCGCCGACGCCGATGACGGCGACGGTCTGTGCGGCCTTTGCGCCGGAATTCCTGAGGGCGTTGAAGGTGGTCACGCCCGCGCAGAGGAGGGGCGCGGATTCCACCGCGCCCAGCGCCGCCGGCACGCGGACCAGCGCCGTGACATCGGCCAGCATATGCGTCGCATAGCCCCCGTCTCGGGTGATGCCGGTCGCGCCATGGAGGTTCTCGCAGGCGAAGCTGTCGCCATGGCGGCAGCGGTTGCAATAGCCGCAGAAGCCGGGCGACCAGCCAACCCCGACCCGGGTGCCCGGCTCCCAGCCCTGGACCTCGGGGCCCAGCGCATCGACGACGCCGATCACCTCATGTCCCGGGATCCGCGGATATGCGAGGCCGGGGATCTCCCCCTCGACGAGCAAGGCATCGCTGTGGCAGACGCCGCAGGCATGCACCCGGATGCGCACCTCCCGGCGGCCTGGCGCGGGCAGCGGACGCTCCTCGAGGCGGAAGCGGCCCTTGGCCTCGGGCATGACCATGGCCCGCATGGTGGTGACGGCCGCCTCGGCCGTCTTCGCGGCGGCGCTCATTCCGCCGCCGCCTTCGATGAGGCGACGAATTGCGAGATCCAGGTCGCGCGGCGCTTCACCATGTCGCGATACATCGCCTCGAACTCCGCCGGCGGGAAGCTGTGGGTCGAGGGACGCGCGGCGATCGCCTCGGCCCAGGCCTTGACCCGCGGGAATCTCTCGATATGGCCGAGCTTGCGGATGCGCTCCAGGAAGAGATGGCGCTGGAGGAAGGGCGTATAAGCGGCATCCACCAGGGAATAAGCGGCGCCGTTGAAGAACGGGCCGCCATCGCCCGGGCGCGCCATCGCCTTTTCCAGCTTCTCGAAAGCGGTCGGCACCAGGGCGGCCGCCTTGTCGAACTCGGCCTCGCTCTTGGCATAGGCGTGGCCGGAGATGAGATCGACGGCGCTCGGCAGAAACTCGATCCAGGCCCGGTTGATCGCGCGCGCGACGGGATCTTCGGGATGGAGCCGCGGCGCATGGGTCTCGTCGAGATATTCGGCGATGGCGCCGGATTCGAACAGCGAGATCCGGTCGTCGACGCGCAGCACCGGCACCTTGTTGTGCGGCGAGATGGCGCGAAACCAATCGGGCCGGTTGTCGGGCTCGATATGCGCGAATTCGAAGTCGATCTTCTTCTCGCGCAGCACGATCGCGGCGCGCTGCACCCAGGGGCAGGTCTTGAAGCTGACCAGCTGGTACTTCGTCATGGCGGCCTCGCATGAATTCGTCCGGGAGAGGGACATCCTGGCATGTTCGTGGGCTTCGATCAAAGCCCGCGCAGGGCCGGCTTCGTCACCGTTTCGTCATGCCCTTAATTCGTCACGCCGATCCTGTTCCTTGCGAGACAGGGCCTATCGCGTGAAGGGCACGAAGGAGATCGTCGCGCCGTGATAGATATCCGAGCGGGCGATGGTGACAGAGCCGTCGGCCAGCTGCTGCTTGACGATTTTCAGCACATGCTGCGCGCCAGGCGGCCCGATGGGAATCACGATGACGCCATTGGGCTTCAGCTGCTGAAGCAAAGGCGGGGGAACATGGTCGATGGCGCAGGTGACGATGATCTTGTCGAAGGGGGCGTTCTCCGCCCAGCCGTAATAGCCGTCCGCGTTTTTGGTCGCGATCGCGCGATACTCGCTATAGCCTCGCGCGATGAGGGCGTCGTAGAGCCGGCGCGTGCGCTCAGCCAGCGGCTTGATGATCTCGATGGTCCATATCTTGTCGGTCAGATTGGCGAGATAGGCGGACTGGTAGCCCGACCCGGTGCCGATCTCGAGGACCTTGTCGCCCTGCTGCACATCCAGCGAATTGGTCATGCGCGCGACCGTGTGGGGCCCCGTGATCGTCGCGCCATAGCCGATATCGAGATAGTGCCATTCATAGGCGCGGGCCAGGTTCGCCTTGGTCACGAAGAGCTCGCGGGGCGTCAGGAGATAGGCCCGCATATCCCGCTTGCTCCAGATGTCGTGATGGGCGAGGAGGGCCTGAAAGCGGTCCCATCGCTGGCCCAGGAACAGCGGGTCCTCGCCCCGCCTGGTCTGCATCCAGCCGATGAATTCGACGCGCGAGCCCATGGGCGGCGCAGCGTTCCAATCGTAAGGCACCGGGACGTTCGCGCGCACCGGCGCAGGCAGGAGCGTCGCCGCAAGGGCGCCTGCCAGGCCGGTGGCGAAGCCGCGCCGGCTCATGGGCATCGAGAGGCGGGCTGGGGTTGTTGGGTTCTGTTCGGTCATTTGGGCCAAAGGTCGCCGCAGCTTTCGGTTGCGATCTGCTGGCGTCACTCTAGCCCCTCAACCTGACGCTCGATTTACGCCGAGCTTACGAAAAAGCAATGTTCCGGCCTGCATGCCGCGAAGGCTGAGCCCCAAAACGGAACGAGGGGCCTCTCGGCCCCCGCCCCGCGCTCGGAACTTGGAGAGACTTAGAGGACGCCGACGGTCGCGCCGGCGGCGGTGCCGACGCTGCCGCTCATATTAGCGTTGGCGCTGATGTTCGCGTCACGGCCGGCGGTGGCGCCAGCCGCTTCCGACAGACGGCCCGCGAAAGCCGGGGAGATGGTGGCGAGAAGGGCGAGGGCGATGATGAGCTTGCGCATTTGAGTTCTCCCTGAGGGGTCCGTCTGCTGCCCCGGACCCGGTGTCGCTGCTCTGGGGTTGTGAATTTCGATGACCCCAGGCTAGGCGCCCTCCGTTTCCGGCGAATTTCTGCAGCTGAGGAGATTGGTTTCTATCGTTTCAGCCGCCCCAAGCCCTGATGGCCGGGCTTGTCCAGGTGCAGACCGGGGCTGTCCGGTTAGGCCGGTGAGTCGCTCTCTCTTCACCGTCATGGTCGGCGAAGGCCGACCATCCACGAGTTTGTTGGCCGCACTCCACGATTTGACCCCTAGTCGCGCGGTAGCTGCCGAAAGCTGGCGTCGGGCTTGGAAGGTTCGCTTCTTCCGGCCGTGCTTGTTGTTGGCATACTCGTGGATGGTCGGCCTTCGCCGACCATGACGGCGGAAAGAGCGAGGCTTGCCAAGCTCCGGCGGTTCATGCGGATCGACGTGAATGGCGGGACTTTGGCCGACCATGACGTCATGGAGAACGGCCAAAGTCCCGGCGCGGGCCGTCAGCGTGCCGGCACTCGGGAGAAGAGATCCGTCAGCCCCTCCGTCATCGTCGGATGGGCGAGAATGGCATCCCGCAAGGCCGTATAGGGCAGGCCCGCCAGCATCGCCGTTTGCACCGTGGCCATGACCTCGCCGGCCTCGGACCCGACCATGGTGAAGCCCAGGATGCGGTCGTCATCCTTGCCGACCAGCGCCTTCAGGAAGCCCTGGGTCTCGCCGATTGTCTGGGCCCGCAGATGATCGCTCATGGGCATCTTCGCCACGCGGACGGCCACACCCTGGCGCTGGGCCTCGCTCTCGCTCAGCCCCACCCGGGCCAGCTGCGGATCGGTGAACATGCAATAGGGGACGAGGCGGCCCTTGGTGCTGCGCCCCCCGCCATTCAGATTGGCCTGGATAACCCGGTAATCGTCATAGGAGACATGGGTGAATTGCGGGCTGCCGGCGCACTCGCCGATCGCCCAGACCCCGGTCGCGCTGGTCTCCAGCCGGTCGTTGACCTTGATGTAGCCACGGTTGTCCAGCTCGACGCCGGTCAGCTCGAGCCCGATCCCGGCGGTGTTGGGCACGCGTCCGATGGCCACGAGCATGTCGCTACCCTCGACGATCTCCTCGCCGGCCCCGCTGCGCAGGCGCAGGCGGATCTGCTTGCCCGACCGGCCTTCGACATGGGCGATCTCGGCGGCGGTGACGAAGCGGATTCCTTCCTCGCTCAGGACCCGCTGAATCTCGGTCACCACATCCGGATCCTCCCGGCCCATGATCTGGGGCCCATGCTCGATGATGGTCACCTCGCTGCCGAAGCGCCGATAGGCCTGGCCCAGCTCGAGGCCGACATAGCTGCCGCCCAGCACGATCAGATGCGCCGGCAGATGGTCGAGCTCCAGGGTCTCGATATTCGTCATCGGCTGGGCGTCGGCGAGGCGCGGAACCTCCGGCATCGCCGGATGGGTGCCGAGATTGAGGAAGACCCGTTCGCTCGCGAGCAGCCGCGTCCCGCCCGCATTCAAGGTAACCTCGAGGGTCTTAGGTGCGGTGAAGCGCCCGCTCCCCATGATCAGCTCGGCGCCGCTCGCCTTGTAGGCCTTGAGATGCCGCTCGATCAGGCCATTCACCATCTCGCGCTTGCGCGCCCGGACCCTGGCCATGTCGGTGGTGATCGGGCCGGTCATGCTGCCATAGCGCGCGCCGTGATGCGCCAGATCCGCGACCTTGGCGCTCCAGATCTCGTTCTTGCTGGGCAGGCAGTTGATGTTAGGGCAGGAGCCGCCGATCCAGCGCCGCTCCACCACCGCGACGCGTTGTCCGGATCGCCCGAGATGCCAGGCGATGAACTTGCCGCCTTCGCCGCTGCCGAGCACGAGCGCGTCGTAGTGTTCCGTTTGAGGCATCTGTCTCTCCATCTTGGATCGAGATTGCGGATTAGCGGGGATTCGATCTCGGGATCGGCCCGGAGGCGCAAGCGCAGCACGCGCCGAGGGACCTATCAGGTTCGGCCCGAGGAGCCAAAGTTACTTCGTCGTAAGCCGCCGTTCAGTCTGGAAACTAGAGCTTGCGCGCGAGCAAACAAGCTTTGTCATCGGCATATCATCACGGGTGATGCGGTGAGCTTTCGCCTTGCCGAAGCACTGTCGGGTGAATGATCCCCCTTGTATAGATATAGGTTGTATCTATTCGACCTATAGAAACTAGTGATTTGATTTATGCCGGGCCGAACCCTGATAGTGGGGCGACGAAACCCCTGATCTCCCAGGAGCCGCCCCGATGACCGACGCATCCAAGACCGACCCCGCCCGCCGCGACCCCTGGCTTCTAACCCCCGGGCCGCTGACCACATCCCTCACGGTGAAGCAGGCCATGCTCCATGACTGGGGCTCCCGCGATCAGACCTTCATCGCGATCAACCGGCGCATGCGGGAGCGGCTTGTCGAACTGGCCGGCGGCGAGGGGACCCATGTCTGTGTCCCCATGCAGGGCAGCGGGACCTTCGCGGTGGAGGCGATGCTCGGCAGCTTCCTCCCCGCCACGGGCAAGCTCCTGATCCTCGTCAACGGCGCCTATGGCAAGCGCATGGTCCGGATCTGCGACTACTACCGCCGCGCCCATGCGATGCTGGAATGGGCCGAGGACCGGCCGGTCGAGCCGGCGGCGGTGGAGAGCGCGCTCGCTGGCGATCCGGCCATCACCCATGTCGCCATCGTCCATTGCGAGACCACCTCGGGCGTGCTGAACCCCATCGCCGAGGTCGCCTCCGTGGTCGCCCGCGCCGGCCGTCGCCTGCTCATCGATTCCATGAGCGCCTTCGGGGCGCTTGCCGTGGATGCCCGCGAGATCCCCTTCGATGCGCTGGCCGCCTCCTCCAACAAATGCCTGGAAGGCGTGCCGGGCATGGGCTTCGTCATCTGCCGCAAGGAGGCGCTTGCCGCCACCAAGGGCAACGCCCCCTCGCTCTCCCTCGATCTCTTCGACCAGTGGCAGGCGCTCGAGAAGACCGGGCAGTGGCGCTTCACCCCGCCCATCCACTGCATCGTCGCCTTCGACCAGGCCCTCAAGGAGCATGAGGCGGAGGGCGGCGTCGCCGGGCGTGGCCAGCGCTACCGCAACAACTGCCGGATCCTGGTGGAGGGCATGCGCCGCCTCGGCTTCGAGACCCTGCTGCCCGACCGGCTCCAGGCGCCGATCATCGTCACCTTCCACATGCCCGCCGATCCCCGGTTCGTCTTCGAGAGCTTCTACGACAAGCTACGGGAGCGGGGCTTCGTCATCTATCCCGGCAAGCTCACCGTCGCCGACAGCTTCCGCATCGGCTGCATCGGACGCCTCGGGGAGGCGGAGATGAAGGCCGCGCTTCGCGCCGTCACCGAGGTGATGGGCGAGATGGGCGTGGCCAGCGGCGCCCCGGCCCGCGCGGCGGTCAGCGCCTAAACATCTTTTATTTTCATCGGGAAACTTCCATGACCTTCACCTACCGGCGCAGCTATCGCGGCAAGCTTCAGGCCGCCATTTTCGACTGGGCGGGCACCGTGCTCGATTACGGCTGCCTCGCCCCGGCGATCACCTTCATCGAGGGCTTCAAGCGGGAGGGCGTGGCCATCTCCGTCCAAGAGGCCCGCGAGCCCATGGGCGCCCATAAGCGCGTCCATATCGAGAAGATCCTGGCCATGGAGCCGGTGCGCCAGCGCTGGATCGCCAAGCATGGCAAGCCGCCGGTCGATGCCGATGTCGAGCGCATGTACCAGGCCTTCATCCCGCTGCAGCTCGAATGCCTCTCGGATTACTCCACCCTTATTCCCGGCACCCTGGAGATCGTCGCCAAGCTGCGGGCGCGGGGCTGCAAGATCGGCGCCACCACCGGCTATTCCACCGAGATGACGGCGATCAATCTGAAGGACGCGGCGCACCAGGGCTACAAGCCCGACCACGCGGTCTCTGCCACGGAGGTGCCCGCCGGCCGTCCCTTCCCGCATATGTGCCTGGAGAACGTCATCCATCTCGGGGTCTCGACCGTGGAGGCCTGCGTCAAGATCGACGACACCCGGCCCGGCATCGAGGAGGGCCTGAGCGCCGGCATGTGGACCATCGGCGTCGCCGTCAGCGGCAATGAGGTCGGCCTCTCGCTCGAGGAGTGGAAGAAGCTCACAAAGGCCGAGCAGGCCCCGCGCCGCGCTGCCGCCCATGAGCGTCTCGCCCAGTCGGGCGCCCATTACGTCGTCGACAGCATCGCCGACATCATGCCCTGCATCGACGACATCGAAGCCCGCCTCGGCCGCGGGGAGAAGCCCTGAGCCCGGAGGGCAGGGTGTCTTCCCGCGATAGCCGGAATCCGGATTCTTTTCCCTCTCCCGCGCTTCGGAGCGGGAGAGGGGGACCCATCGCGAAGCGATGGAAGATGAGGGTCGTTCAAGAACCTGTCTCGCCCAACTCTCACCCGGCCGCCTGCGCTGACGCTCCGGCGGCCACCCTCTCCCGCTTCAGAGCGCGGGAGAGGGGGCAAACCCCCGTCCTACCCGTCGGTCTCCTTGAGGCTTGCAAGCCCGCGCCGCAGCCGCCAGCATGCCGCGCGCTTCAACCCTCGCGGAGTTCTCCACCCTCATGAGCAGGCTCCCCTCCCAGGCCGAGATCGTCATCATCGGCGGCGGCATCATCGGCTGCTCCGTCGCGTATCACCTTGCCAAGCTGGGCCGGAAGGACGTGCTGCTCCTGGAGCGCAAGAAGCTCACCAGCGGCACCACCTGGCATGCGGCGGGGCTGGTGCGGGCCATGCTCTATAGCGGCAATCTGACCAAGCTCGCCCGCTACAGTCTCGAGCTCTATACCCGCCTGGAGAAGGAGACCGGCCAGGCCACTGGCCTGAAGCAGAACGGCAGCATCTCCATCGCCACCAATGCCGAGCGCTGGGACGAGCTGCGCCGCGGCGCCTCCATGGCCAAAGCCTTCAAGGTCGAGGCGGAGGAGATCTCGCCGAAGCAGGCCCAGGCGATGTGGCCGCTGCTCAATGTCGAGGATGTGGTCGGGGCGATCCATTTCCCGCACGACGGCCAAACAAACCCGGCGGATACCGCCATGGCGCTGGCCAAGGGTGCCCGCGTGGGCGGGGTGAAGATCCTCGAGGACTGCAAGGTCACGGGAGTCCTGGCCGACGGCGGGCGGGTTGCCGGCGTGCGCACGACCGAGGGCGAGGTCAGGGCCGAA
>DATFRE010000594.1:0-5317 GCA_035263545.1 Dongiaceae bacterium | reverse complement strand
GTTCGCAGGTACATCAAGGCCACCGTGAACAGCGCCGATGAGCAGCCGCCCGAGCGCACCGCCCCAGCGGCCAAGGCCGACATGGGCCATCTCTGTGGCAAGTTCGAAGGGATGCTCTTCAGTGCCGGGCGGCTGGAGAGCCTGGACATCCGCCTGGGCCTCGCCTCTCCCCCGTGTGGAGAGATCCATCTGACGCATGGGTCTTGGCTGGTCGCGAGCAGTGTCGGGTCGATCACGTGTGCGAGAACCGCCCGCGATCGCGCGCAGATGGTCCAAGACAGCTGTCAGCGCGCTATCAGGGGATTTCCTAGTCTCAGTATGGGCGAGAGGAATGCCCACAGGCGGTGTTCCCCAATGCTGAGGGAACTTTCCTATCGGTTGAGCTCGGTGCAGCGTGACTGGAAAAATGGGCGGTCTGTTGGCCGCGGATTGAATAGCAGCATGGAAAATCGCAGAAGAATGGGGATTGCCAAACCTGTATTGCTGTACCGGCAACCCGTTGAACTGATGGCGACGAGCCTGCCTACTGATCAGGTCCCGCAGCTCCACTGTTTGGGTCGGATAGGTTGATTCGACAGAGCGGCTCAACCAAGTTGGGACACCGGCCGGCGGCGCAATTGTTGGGGTCGGAGAGGTCGGCTGTCCAAACAAGGGCGATAGCCAACCACCGGGTGGCGTGTCTCCGGTTAGCAACCAATCGAGAAATCTTCTCACGTCGCATCCTCGTTTCTATCTGTAGGAATAAAATCCTATGAGAGCGACAGACGTTCGCCCACTTCGCGAGCCCTATGGCGAGCCGAAGTTTGATCGGAGGTTTAGTGCTTCCCTACGACGGGAATCGACCGGGTTGTCCCGTTACTGATCCCCGGCATGACACTGCTCGCCAGAATGGTGCTATTCTTCGTCGCAAGTCCCCGCGCCTTGGCAGGCGACGGAGGCATTCCGGGAGGGAGAGGTATTATGGGCTTCTACATGATCCAGGGAAGCTACACCCAGACCGCGATCAAGCATCTCGCACAGCATCCGGAGAATCGCAGCAAGGCCGGCGAGGCCCTGGTCAAGGCGCTCGGTGGCAAGCTGCATCAGTATTTCATGAGCTTCGGCGAGCATGATTTCGTGGCCATCGTTGAGCTGCCGGATGACCGGGCCGCCGCGGCGACGAGCATGACCCTCGGCGGCGCCGGCCACCTGACCGGCATCAAGACCACGAAGCTGATGACGGCCGACGAGGCGATGAGCGCGATGCAGGCCGCCGGCGGGGCCGCATCGACCCTCTCGGTGCCGAAAGGCAAGTAGCGCCCTCGCGGCGCATCACGACCTGTCACGCTTGGGTGAGGGGCCCTGCCGCCGGGCGTGCCGCGGGCATATCGTGCCGCCAGTGCACCAGCCCTTGGCAAGGAGGGAAACGATGACACGGCAACAGCTCTGCACTGGTTTGGTGGCGGGCCTGTTCGCGATTGCCCTGCCGATCGCCGCGGCCTTGGCGGCGGGCGGCGGCGGTGGCGGAAGCAGTGGCGGCGGTAGCGGCGGGGGAAGCGGCGGCAGCGGCGGTGGAAGCGGCGGCAGTGGCGGCGGCAGCAGCAGCGGCCTCAATGGCGCGGAGGAGATCGGCAGCCTCACCATTCCCGGCGATGATGCCCTCAACGCCGAATACAAGAAGGCGCAGGACGCCATCAACGCGGCCAACTACTCGACCGCCATCGATCTTCTGCAGAAGGTGCTCGCGCGCCAGCCCGAGAACCCCGACGTCCTCAACCTGATCGGCTTCAGCGAGCGCAAGAGCGGCGAGGCCAGCCAGGCCCTGAATTACTACAAGAAGGCCCTTGGGCTGCAGCCGACCCATATCGGCGCCAATGAATATCTGGGCGAGCTCTATCTCGAGCTGAAAGAGCCCGAGCTGGCCGAGGAGCGCCTGGCGGTCCTGCAGCAGGTCTGCGGCAGCTGCCGGGAATTTACCGAGCTCAAGGAGAAGATCGAGAAGTACAAGGCGAACGCGGGCTGATCGCCGGCGCGCCCCGGGCCGGGTGGCCGGGTCGAGATCGCCTCGACCCGGCCGTCATCGGGCGGCGCGGCGCCGGCCCGCGCGAGATCGTGCGCTGGGCCCGGCCGCGGTCAAGGACGAGGTGTCAGGCGCGACGGCCGAAGACGGCGTGATAGAGAACGAGCACGACGATCGCGCCGATGATCGCGACGAGCATGCTCCAGAGATTGAACCCGGTGATGCCGGTGGCGCCCAGCCGGGTGAAGATGAATCCCCCGACGATGCCGCCGACGACGCCGAGCACGATATCGAGGATGAGCCCCTGGCCCTGCTTGTTGACGATCTTGCTCGCGATGAAGCCGGCGATGAGCCCCAGTATGATCCAGGCGATGATTGACATTGCCGTTCCTTCCCGATTTTGCCCATTGCGCCAGTGGCGACGGGCTGTTCCCGGGAGTGTATCAGAACCGGTCCCGCCCCGGGTGGCATGAAATAGGCGGGGCTTTAAGGGTTTATTGCCGATCTTTCGGGCGTCGGCGGAGCCTGCAGCTTGTGCAGCACAGGGCCGCCGATCGCTCTCCAGGCCGATCTTGGCAGGGCGGGCATCGCGAGGCGTAGTCGCCGGTCCGGGCTGAGCTACGCGCCGCCACAGGGCTTGAGCCCTCCAATCGGTCGTGGCGGGGCATTGGGAGCCATCGGCGCCACAGCGGGCGACATACTCTGCATGGGCCGCATCGCCCTCAGCCGGCCAACAGAGGCCGTCCGGCGACACGACCACTGGCGACGGGGGCGGCGCGCAGCTAGAGCTGAGCAGCGCCGTCGGCACCGCCAGGCTTCGCCATGAGAGCTTCCAAAGCGGCGAGGCGCGCATGCAGGGTTCCGTTCTCCGCCGTCAGGGCGGCATTGGCCTGGCGCAGCTGCCCGAGCTCCTGCTGCTGCGCCTGCCGCTGGCGATCTTGCCGAAGGCCGTCGCGATCGCTGTCAACGCTGCGGTGATAGCGGCGAACATCAGCCCTTCGGAGGCGCCGTTGGCTGCGGGGGCGCTTTCGCGGCCTGGGCGTTCAGGAACGCCTGGAGCGCGCGCGCCAAGGCCTGGAGATCGGCCATGTGGTTGGCAACGCCGGCCCGTAGCGCGCTCAGACCGAGACCTCCGAGGATCGCGGGCAGTGACGCCAGCAGATCGTTCATGCTCTCGTCGCCGGTTAGGAACTTCACGACGCCGGTCGCGGCGAGCAGCGTGGCCAGGATGTAAGTGCGGGAGCCCTTCAGGAAGCCACCGCTCAGGAGGTAGGCGAGCGTCTTCATCGTCCGGTCCTTTCAGGTTGAGGGAAAACTGCCGCTCTCGACCGCGATGCGGAGAGGTTCGGCGCGGCGAGACCCGACTTGCCGATACCAGAGCGATTTGCGCAGACCCGCGGCGGCGTCGGCCCATCGGGCGCCCCGCAGAGCCGCCAGCGTGTTGGTGAAGTCGTCGAAGCCGCCGGCGACGCCGGGCGCCCAGCCCATGTTGAAAGTCAGGTCCATCACGACCTGCTGGCGCACATCGTCAAGCTGCCGCCACCACGGGATGCCGCCGTCGAGGAGAGCCTCGAAGCGGGCCAGATCCCGCTCGAGCAGCGCGTCTGAAACTTCCGGTGGGATCGAGCCGCCCTTGCGGCCATCGATCAGGTGGCCAACGCCGATCGTCCACCAGCCGAGCGAGTCCTGATAGGCGTGCAGCACCTCGCCCTCCTCGAGGCGCAGGCGCGCCTTGAGGGCCCCGCGGTCATAGGTCATGGCTCGGCCCCGCATTTGCCGGGAAGCACCCGGCAGGTCACGGTCTGGACATTGCGGCGGAGCGTAATCAGCTGCTCATGGATCGCCGCGATGTCGACCCCGCGCTCCTTGTCGGAGACCTTGAGATCCGCGATGTCGGCGCGCATGGCATCCGTCGCCGCGGCCGTGGCCCCGGAACTGCCCTCGATCCGGTCGAGCCGCTGCTGGATCGCCGCGAGCGTGGCGGTATGGCCAGCGATACTGGCGTTCAGGGTCCGGAGTGCTGTTCCTGCCCAGCCGGAGATCCCGAGGACGGCCGTCATGCCCACCGTCATCATGATCCGGCTGACGGCGGTCAGGAGGACGTTCTTGGCGATCGCCTCGATCTTGGCGCCGTTGCCATTTCCGTTGGCCTGGTCGGCCATGGGATCACGACCCTTGGCCCAGAATCGCGTTCAGCATCAGGATCGGGATCGTGACCCGATGCCGAGCGCAGCCGCGCTCAAACAGAAAGAGAAGCGCCTCCGGCTGCTTGCTGGGCGCGGTGAAGATCATCACCTCGTCGGCAGGCGCCCAGTCTGTTGGGGGAGGCACGGCGTTGAGCCGCCGTGTGAGCTCGGCCGCATCGGCGTCGCGGAGCGTGTGCTCGCTGGCATCATGGACCTTGGCGAAGACTTCGGCTGCGACGACCTTCGCCGGCGTGCATGGAAGATTGGCGGCCGCGACCGGCTGAGATGCGACCAATAAAAAAGCCGCCCCGAAGGCGGCTGCGAGCAGGCGCATTGACTTACCTCGTGGGTTGAGTAGGGTTTGTAAACTGCGATCAGTGATGGAGAGCCCCACGTGGATGCTGAGCTGCGGGCAAAGCTCGAAAGCATTGAAGCGAGGATCCTCGCTCTCCAGCAGGCTGTCGAAGAGATTCGGGAGCAGATCTGCCAAAGACGTGGCGAATCCAATTCTCAGCCGGTCAAGCCCCCCGATTGGGTCCGGGCACTCGACCCTGGTGCATGGATCTGAGGTAATCTAGGCGACGCAGTGTCACCCTGCGGGGTTGGGCGTATTGTCGTCCGCAACCCAACGATCATATTCCTGCCGATCTGAGTTACGCGGGTCGGGAGGAATGAAGGCGCCGTCAGCGGTGCGCTGCACCCAGCCGAGAGCCGACGGCGAGTTTACCAATCGATAGGCAGCCATCTTCAGATCTCCGCGTTGAACTGAGCATTGGCGGTGAGCAGGTGCCCAACGCCACTTCCTACGGCCGTGGTAAACTCCATCCGCCAATATTGATCCGTGGATGTGATGCTTGATGCCGTGCAGTCCGTGCCGGTAGTCAGGTTGCGAACCTGATTATTGTTCGCAAAGGGATTAAAGACTGTGGTAGTAGGCGTGACGCGCATGGGCGCAGGAAACGCGGACATATCCGTTCCTGTGGGGAGCGATGTGATCCGCCCCCTATGAAGTGGTCCGACTTGAGGTATGTCTTTTGGCAGCAAGGAGGACCGCGATGCCGAGGAAGAGCTACAAGCCTGAAGAGATCGTGGCGAAGCTGCGCCAGGTTGATGTTTTGATATCGCAGGGCCA
>DATFRE010000593.1:0-3923 GCA_035263545.1 Dongiaceae bacterium | reverse complement strand
TCCGGCGCCGGCGCGGCCAGCTCCAGGGCCTGCTGGTGGCGATCTGCGGCGACATCCTGCACAGCAGCGTCGCCCGCTCGAACATCCATCTGCTGACCACCATGGGCGCCAGGGTGCGGGTCATCGCCCCGCCGACGCTGTTGCCCAGCGCCATGGATCGCTTGGGTGTCGAGGTCTTCTCCGACATGCGCCGGGGTCTCGGGGATTGCGACATCGTCATGATGCTGCGCCTGCAGACCGAGCGCATGCAGGGCGCCTATGTCCCCTCCATCCGCGAATATTTCCACTTCTACGGCCTGGATCGGGAGAAGCTCGCCGAGGCGCGGCCCGACGCGCTCATCATGCATCCCGGGCCGATGAACCGCGGCGTCGAGATCGATTCCGAGGTCGCCGACGATATCGACCGGAGCCTGATCCGCGAGCAGGTCGAGATGGGCGTGGCCGTGCGCATGGCCTGCCTCGATCTGCTGACCCGCAAGCTCCGCGCCAATGAGGATGGCGCCCAAGGGAACGGGAATGGCGAGCAACGGTAAACCGCCCCTCGCTTTGGTGGATGCGCGCCTCCTCGATCCGGCGAGCGGGCGCGACGAGAAGGGCGGGCTCCTCGCCATCGAGGGCCGCATTGTCGAGGTCGGTCCCTGGGTCAATGGCGAGGGGCTGCCGGCCGATGCCGAGGTGATCCGCTGCGCCGGCCATTGCCTCGCCCCGGGGTTGGTGGATATGCGCGTCCAGCTCCGCGAGCCGGGCGAGGAGCATATGGAGACCATCGCCAGCGGGGCCAGCGCCGCGGCCGCGGGCGGGGTCACCGGCATGGTCTGCCTGCCCAATACCGATCCCATCATCGACGACGTCGCCGCCGTCGAGTTCGTCGCCCGGCGCGCGCGGGAGACGCGGCTTGCCAAGGTCTATTGCTACGCCGCCGTGACCAAGGCTCTCGAGGGCCGCGACCTGGTCGAGATGGGCCTGCTGGCCGAGAGCGGAGCGCTCGCCTTCACCGACGGGCTGAAGGCCGTGGCCGATGCCCAGGTGATGCGCCGCGCGCTTGCCTATGCCCGCGCCTTCGGCCGCCGGATCATTCAGCATCCCGAAGAGCCGCGCCTGGCCGAGGGTGGAATGATGAACTCGGGCGAGCTCGCGACACGCCTGGGCCTCGCCGGCATCCCGGCGGCGGCCGAGGTGATGATGATCGAGCGCGACCTCCATCTCGTCGCCATGACAGGCGCCAGCTATCACGTGGCCCATATCTCCACGGCGGGCGCGGTCGAGGTGATCCGCGGCGCCAAGGCGCGCGGCCTGCCGGTCACCTGCGACACCCAGCCCGCCTATTTCACGCTGAACGAGACGGCCGTGGGCGACTACCGGACCTTCGCCAAGCTGTCGCCGCCCTTGCGCAGCGAGGAAGACCGCTGGGCGGTCGCCGCGGCGGTGGCCGACGGCACGATCGATTGCGTCGCCAGCGATCACGCGCCCTATGACCAGGAATCAAAGCGCGTGCCCTTCGCCCACGCCGCGGCGGGGATCATCGGGCTCGAGACCCTGCTGCCCCTCACCCTCGAGCTTCACCACAAGGGCCAGGCCCGGCTGATCGATGTGCTGCGCCGGGTGACATCCGCGCCCGCCGATCTCCTGGGCCTGCCCCAGGGCCGGCTCGCCAAGGGGGCGCCCGCCGACCTCCTGCTCTTCGATCTCGACCGGCCGGGTCGCATCGATGTCGACCGCCTGCACAGCAAATCCAAGAACTCGCCCTTCGACGGCCATCCGATCCAGGGCCGGGTGCTGCGCAGCATCGTCGATGGCCGCACCGTCTTTGCGGCGGAGGCCTAGGCCATGCCGGGCCTTCTCGGCGATTTCGACTACACCAAGTACTACTATCTCGGCGCGGTTCTTGGATATCTCCTGGGCTCGATCCCCTTCGGCCTGCTGCTGACCCGCGCGGCCGGCCTGGGCGACATCCGCAAGATCGGCTCCGGCAATATCGGCGCCACCAACGTGCTCCGCACCGGGCGCAAGGGACTGGCGGCGGCGACCCTGCTGCTCGATGGGGGCAAGGGGGCCGCGGCGGTGCTGATCGGCCATCACTGGGGACCGGATATGGCGATCATGGCCGGCTGCGGGGCCATGCTCGGCCATCTCTTCCCGATCTGGCTCAAATTCAAGGGCGGCAAGGGGGTGGCGACGGGGCTCGGCGTGCTGCTGGCGCTGGACTGGCGCATCGGCCTCATCGCCTGCGCCACCTGGCTCGTGGTTGCCCTCGTCTTCCGCTACTCCTCGCTCTCGGCCCTCCTTGCCTTCGCCGCAGCGCCGATCGCGGCCTGGTTCATCGCCACCCGCCAGCTCGCGGCGGTCGCCCTCTTCCTCGCGCTCCTGGTCTGGCTGCGCCACCACCAGAACATCCGCCGGCTGCTGACGGGCCGGGAGCCCAAGATCGGCAAGCGCAAGGACGGCTAGGGTCAGCGCGACCACTACCTACAGTTGTATGATTTGACAGGGTTTCTCGGAGCCGCCATGCTCCGGGCCCCATGGCCGCTCCGTCGCCCCTCAGCGATGACCAGCGTCTAGCTTGGCTTCGCCTCTGGCGCAGCGAGAATGTCGGGCCCGTCACCTTCCGCCAGCTTTTGCGCCGCTTCGGCAGCGCCGAGGCCGCCCTCGACGCCCTGCCGGAGCTCGCCCGGCGCGGCGGGCGCGACCGGCCGCTTGCCATCTGCTCCGCTTCGGCGGCCGGGCGGGAGCTGGCCCAGCTCGCACGGATGGGTGCCCATCTGATCACCATGGCCGATCCCGCCTTCCCGCCTTTGCTGGCGGAGCTCGACGACGCCCCGCCGCTGCTCTCGGCCCTCGGCCGGATGGAGCTCCTGGCGGGACAGAGCGTTGCCCTGGTCGGGGCCCGCAACGCCTCGGCCAATGGCCGGCTCCTGGCCGAGACCGTAGCACGCCAGCTGGGAGAGCTCGGCTGGGTGGTGGTCTCGGGCCTCGCCCGCGGAATCGACAGCGCCGCCCATCGTGGCGCGCTTGCCACCGGGACCATCGCCGTCCTCGCCGGGGGGCTCGACCGCCCCTACCCGCCGGAGAGCGAGGTCCTCTACCGGGCCATCGCCGAGCGGGGGCTGGCGGTCGCCGAGCTCGAGCTCGGGCGCGTCCCCCAGGCCCGGCATTTCCCCCGGCGCAACCGCATCGTCTCCGGCCTCTCCTTGGGCACGGTGGTGGTGGAGGCGGCAGTTCAGTCCGGTTCCCTGATCACCGCCCGGCTTGCCGGCGAGCAGGGCCGCGAGGTGATGGCCGTGCCCGGCTCGCCGCTCGACCCGCGCTGCCGCGGCGCCAATCAGCTGATCCGCCAGGGGGCGACCCTGGTGGAGACCGCCGGGGACGTGGCGGAGGCCCTGTCGGGCTTCGCCGGCCAGGCGCGCGCCCCGATGCAGCCCCTCGCAGCGCCTTCTGAGACCCTCAGCAATTTATCCGAAGATATTGAGATTACGACAAAATCATCGAGGAACCTGGTCGAGGAGCGGCTCGGGCCCAGCCCGGTGGCGGTTGACGAACTGCTTCGGCAGTGCCAAATGTCTCCCCCCTTTTTGCGGATGACCCTGCTGGAACTTGAACTCGCCGGCCGCCTTATATGGCATCCCGGCAACCGGGTATCCCTCCTTGCCAGCGGCGAGAGGCATCCCGATTTAGCGCCCTGAGAACCCGGTCGGGGATTTGGAGCCAGGAAAGAACAGCCCCGCGATGAACGTCGTCGTCGTCGAATCGCCCGCCAAGGCGAAGACCATCAACAAGTATCTCGGTCCGGACTACACGGTCCTGGCGAGCTTCGGCCATGTCCGCGACCTGCCGGCCAAGGACGGCTCGGTCAAGCCCGAGGAAGACTTCGCCATGAGCTGGGAGGTCGAGGGCAAGTCCGAGCAGCGGATCAAGGCCATCGCCCA
>DATFRE010000592.1:0-7657 GCA_035263545.1 Dongiaceae bacterium | reverse complement strand
TACATCGCGACCGTGCCGACCGCGACCACAAGCATGGACAACATCATCGGCATGATGGTGGGCCGGACCCTGTTGGACGTCCCGCGCCCGGCGGAGCAGGCAGCGCGTGACGAGATCCTGCTCGAGGTCAGGAAGCTCAATCGCGGCCCCTTGGTCAGGGATGTGAGTTTCACGCTGCGGCGCGGTGAAATCCTGGGATTCGCCGGGCTGATGGGCGCCGGTAGAACCGAAGTGGCGCGTGCGATATTCGGCGCCGACAAGGCCCAGTCCGGCGAAATCATGGTGCGGGGCACCAAGGCCACGATCAAAACGCCGGCGGACGCGGTTGCGCTCGGCATCGGCTATCTGTCCGAGGATCGCAAGCGGTTTGGCCTGGCGACCGGCATGGATGTCGAGTCCAACATCGTCATGGCAACTCTGGCGAGACATCTGGCATTCGGATTTTTTCTGCGCCGACGGGGAATCCGCGCCACCGTGGAATCCTTCATCAGGCTCCTCAACATTCGTACCCCCTCGGCGACCCAGGAGGTCCGGCTTCTGTCGGGCGGCAATCAGCAGAAGATCGTCGTCGCGAAGTGGCTGGCGCGCGACTGCGACATCCTCTTCTTCGACGAGCCGACGCGCGGCATCGATGTCGGCGCCAAGGCCGAGATCCACAAGCTGCTTCGCTCCCTGGCCGGCCAGGGCAAGGCGATCGTCATGATTTCATCGGAACTGCCGGAGATCCTGGGCATGAGCGACCGCATCATCGTCATGTGCGAAGGGCGGACCACCGGCGATCTGGCATGGCAAGAGGCGACCCAGGAGCGGATCATGCAGCTGGCAACGCAGCGCGAAACGGCCAAGGCCGCCTAGGGCGGAGGATCCCAGCCGATGGACCAATCCCGGACGACGGTCGGAGCCAATGGGCGTGTCGCCGGCTTCCGCGCCCATATCTTCGGCTCCATAGCGCGTCAAAAGCTCTTCGCATTTGCGAGCCTCATCCTGTTGATGGTCTTCTTCGGTTTCGCCTCGCCGGCCTTCATGCAGGTCGACAATCTCCTCGGCATCCTGCAGTCGACGGCGGTCAACGGGGTGCTGGCGATCGCCTGCACCTTCGTCATCATCACCGGCGGTATCGATCTGTCGGTCGGCACCTTGATGACGTTCTGCGCGGTCATGGCGGGGGTCTTTCTGACCTACTGGCAGTTGCCGTTGTGGACGGGCGTTCTGGCGGCCCTCGCGACGGGGGCCGTGAGCGGCACGCTCTCGGGCACTTTCGTGGCGAAGCTCAAGCTGCCGCCCTTCATCGCCACTCTCGGCATGATGCTCGTGAACAAGGGATTGGCCCTCGTTGTGGCGGGCGACAAGCCGATCTATTTCAATGACACCGAAAGCTTCTCCCTGATTTCGCAGGGCTCGGTGATCGGCAACATCCTGCCGAGCCTGCCCATCCCCAACAGCGTGGTCATCCTGTTCGCGCTGGCGATCGCCGCCTCCGCCCTTCTCAACCGCACGGCGCTGGGGCGCTATACCTTCGCCCTGGGCAGCAATGAGGAAGCGGTCCGGCTGTCTGGCGTCAATGTCGATCGTTGGAAGGTAACGATCTACATGCTTGCCGGCGCCATTTGCGGCGTCGCCGGACTTCTCATCGCCTCGCGGCTGAATTCCGCCCAGCCGGCGCTGGGCCAGGGCTACGAGCTCGAAGCGATCGCGGCGGTCGTGATCGGCGGCACTTCGCTGAGCGGGGGCACCGGAACGGTGCTTGGCACGATCATCGGCGCTTTCATCATGAGCGTTCTCACCAACGGCCTGCGCATCCTCTCGGTCGCGCAAGAGTGGCAGATCGTGGTCACCGGCGTGATCATCATCCTGGCCGTCTATATCGACAACCTGCGGCGCAAGCGGTCGTGACCAGTCCGCCGGCACCCAAAGGATGATGGCAAACGACGTTCGGCAGAGGCATCGGGGGGAAAGGCCGGAGAATTGGCACCGGCAAAACAGGAAGGAGGAGGCTTGCAATGTTCAATAGAACGCAAATTTGTGCGGTGATCGGCGCCGCCGCTTTGCTGGGGCTCGCCGGCGTTTCGCGCGCCGACGAGACCTACATTCCGCTGATCTCCAAGGGCTTTCAGCATCAGTTCTGGCAGGCTGTCAAGCTCGGCGCGGAGCAGGAAGCGCAGAAGCTCAACGTCAAGATCAGCTTCGAAGGGCCTGAGACCGAGGCGATGGTCGACAAGCAGATCGACATGCTTGCCGCCGATCTGGCCAAGCATCCGCAGGCGATCGGCTTTGCGGCGCTCGACAGCAAGGCCGCGATTCCGCTGCTCAAGAAGGCGCAAGCCGAAAACATCCCGGTGATCGCCTTCGACTCCGGCGTCGACAGCGACATTCCGCTGACCACCTGCGCGACCGACAACATCGCGGCCGCCGGCGTCGCCGCCGACAAGATGGCAGAGCTGATCGGTGATTCGGGCGAGGTCGCCCTCGTGGTGCATGATCAGACCAGCCGCACCGGCATCGACCGGCGCGACGGCTTCGTCAACCGGATGAAGGAGAAGCATCCGAACATCAAGATCGTCGCCATCCAATATGGCGGTGGCGATCAGCTGCAATCGACCGAAATCACCAAGGCGATCCTGGCCGCCAATCCGGACCTCAAGGGCATCTTCGGCGCAAACGAAGGCTCGATCATCGGCGTGTTGCACGGCGTGAAGGAGTCCGGAAAGCACCCCGTCGTCATCGGCTATGATTCGGGCAAGGAGCAGATCGAGGCGATCAAGTCCGGCGCGGAGGCGGGTGCGATCACCCAGAACCCGATCGGCATCGGCTCCTGCGTGGTTGAATCGGCGGTGAAAGCGTTGAAGGGCGAGAAGCTCCCGAAGACCGTCGATACCGGCTTCTACTGGTATGACAAGTCGAATGTGAGCGATCCCAAGGTCGCTGCGGTTCTCTACAACTGAGCCTCGGCCTGGCGGGAAGGGGGGATTCAGCCCCTCTTCCCGCCGGAGGGACCTTGATTCAATCCCATATATGGAATAATATCCCATATATGGAAATCTCTACTGCCGATGAGAGTTCTATCGACCATCGGATCGCTCAGCGGCTCAAGGGCTTGCGGGCGGAACGCGGCTGGTCTCTGGACGAGCTGGCCCGGCGCAGCAATGTCAGCCGGGCCACGCTCTCCCGCCTCGAGAATGCCGAGGTGAGCCCGACGGCGAACGTGCTGGGCAAGCTCTGCGCCGCCTATGATCTGACCATGTCCCGGCTGATGCATATGGTCGAGGACGGGTTTGTTCCCTTCATCCGCCGGGAGGCGCAGACGGTCTGGAGCGATTCGAGCATCGGCTTCCGGCGCCGCTCCGTCTCGCCGCCGGCCCGAACTCTGGCGGGCGAGGCCCTCGAATGCGAGCTCGCGCCCGGCGCGCGGATCACCTACGACCGTCCGCCGCGGCCGGGGCTGGAGCATCATTTGATCATGATCGAGGGCCGATTGGAGATCACGACCAGCGGAGAGACCCATGACCTGCGGCCGGGAGACTGCCTGCGCTATCGGCTCTTCGGCCCCAGTGCCTTTGCAACCCCGCCGGAATCCGGTGCCCGTTACATGCTCTTCATGCTGTGAGGCGCCATGACCGCGGCACCGCAGACCACGGTCTCGATCCTCTCGGCGGCAGAGATACCGGCACATCTCCCTGAGCTCGGCGCGCTTCTTCATGCCTGCGTGCATGCCGGGGCCAGTATCGGCTTCGTCCTCCCCTATGCCGAGGAGGAGGGCGCGGTCTTCTGGCGCGAGAAGGTGCTTCCGGCCGTGCGCGAGGGCGGGGTGCTTCTCCTGGTCGCGCGCAAGGGCGGAAAGATTGCGGGCTGCGTCCTGCTCGATTGCAGCACCATGCCCAATCAGCGGCACCGGGCGGAGGCGCGCAAGCTCATGGTGCATCCCCATTTCCGCCGCCAGAGCATCGCCCGGGCCCTGATGGCAGAGCTCGAGCGGCAGGCAGCCCTGCTGGGGCGCAAGCTGATCACGCTGGATACACGGACCGGGGATCACGCCGAGCCGCTCTATGCTTCCCTGGGCTATGAGGCCGCAGGCGTCATCCCCGGATATTGCCGCGCGCCCCTCGACGATCGGCTCGAATCGACGACGATCATGTACAAGGCGCTTGGCTAGGGCCGCGCATTCAGGTGCTGAGCCCGATGGGGCCTGCGACCTATGGCCCCTTCAAGACCAGGAAGGCGGCGACCAGGAGCAGGATCACCAATATACCGACGAGAAACCAGAAAACCCGGCCCATTCCGTCGCGCTTCGGCTTGGGCGGCGGCTCGACCAGGCGATCCCTGGCGATCAGGGGTTCCCGTGCCGGCTTGTCTGGCTGCAGTTCGAAGGCCGGCTCGGAACGCCGCAGTTCGCCACCCGGAGGCTCCGTTGTCGAGAGCTCCGGCCCGCTTCGGGCGGCCCGCGGGAAATCGGCACGAAACAGCCCGGCCCTGCGGCGTCCGGTCCTCGGGGGTTCGGTCCCGGAAGGCTCGGCGCGTTCCGGCTCGACCCTGAGTGGTTCGGCCGTGGGCGGTTCGGCCCTGGGCGGTTCGGTCCATGAAGGCTCCGCCTGCGCCTCGGGGGTCAGCGTCGATGGGACGGGCATGACCCGCCGCTCCCGCTCGGCTGTTGGCACTTCGGCTGCCGGAGAGTCCTCGGCCGCCTCCTGACGCACGCCCCGTCCCATGGCCTGGATGGCGCGGGTGAAAACATAAGGGATGACGGCGACGGCGACGGCCGCGAAGGCCGTTTCCTGGGGCACGCCAAGCCCATGCCCGAAATATGCCGAACCGAGCAGGGCCGCGGCCGCGATGCTGGCGAGCGCGGTAACGGCCCAGCAGAACCTCTCGAAGCCACCCATGGAATCCCCTTCGGCTGCAGCTCCGCCCGAAGCTTGCCGCCGATGAGGGCCGAGGATCAACCCCGCCGGACGGGCTGTTCGGCTATTCCGCATCGAGGGGTAGCCCGCCTGCCCGTCGCTCAGTTGCAGGGCGCCTTGCCCAGATTCACGTCATTGGGCGAGGTAAGGCCGCCCACGGCCGCGCCGGCGGCACCACCTGCCGCCGCGCCGATGGCTGGACTCCCGGCGAGCGCGCCGACGATTGCGCCGCCCGCGGCACCGATCGTAGCGCCGGTCAGCGCCCGACAACCGGGACTCTCTCCGCAGCCGGAAAGGCTGAGACCCAGGAGGCCCGTCATCACGATCCCGAGCGACAGTTTGCGCATGATCTTTCCCATTCGACTCGCCGATTCGCGGCAGAAAACGCGCGTCACTTTCGCCGCATTCGCAATGTCGGACAAGCGTGGAGTGAGGGAAGCGAGCTGAGAGGCAATGGGGAGGCCGTCTGATGGAGATTGCCAGGCACCTTGGCGCTTTCGGGATTTTCGACGACAACCTAGAATGCGCCGCCACAGTGGAGGAGCCCAAGATGCGCCTGCTCGCTTTTGCCGCCTTGCTCGCCGCCGCCGCGACTCCCGCCCTCGCCGCCGAGCCGTTCAATATCCTCGGCACCTGGATCCCCGTCTCCCATGCCGCCGCCCGGATCGGCACGACCCCGAGCGGCGCCTATGGCACCTACACCAAGCCCTCCCTTGTGAGAGACAAGGGCCTCGGCTGGAACTACACCTTCGACAAGCAGGATGGCGCGGCCTTCTCCGGCATATCCCATGGGCCGAAGGGCAAGCCAGAGATGACCGTCGGCGTGTTTCGCATGGACGGGCGGCGGTTCGTGCTCTCGACCGACAGCGGCAATGCCTCGGGCGAGGTCAACGGCGATGAGATCGAGATCTGCTGGACCGATAACGTGCCGAACTACATCGCGGCAAGCTGTACGACCTACGAGCGCAAGTGAGAGGATCGCGGCGCCGACCGGCCGCTCGACTCATGTGATGGGGGATCTCATGCGTTCGCTGGCTCTGGCTTTCGTCCTCGCAAGCTTCTCCGCCGCTGCCTTTTGCCGGGTACAATAAGGGGCCGAGCGGCAAGCCGAAGGACCTCATCGGTGTCTTCCGCACCGATGGGGTTCGCTTCGTGATGTCGACCGATGGGGGAGCCGCCACCGGTGATGTCGACGGCGACAAGCTCGAGTTCTGCTTCACCGACGCCATTCCCGTCTACGTGGCCGCAGGCTGCACCATCTATCAGCGGCAGTAAGCTCGCGGCCCCGGGTCTGCGTAGCGTAAGCACCGGGCTGCGATTGCGGGTGAGCCGGCGAAAATTCGCCGGGTCGAGCCGGTGAGTATGCAGGTCAGCGGCCGGACAGCCACGCGACCGGCTGTCCGTCGATATCCGGAAGCGGGGCGCCGAGCCGCCGGGCCAGGCTGGGCGCGATGTCCTCGAGTTCGATAGGCGGCATTTCACGCCGTGCCGGGATGTCGGGCCCATGGACCAGAAGCAGTCCATCCGGGCGGTGATCGCCGCTGCGCCAGTTCAGATAGGGCCCGTGCACCAGCCCCGTCTTGGGCGACCAGACGGTCTCGATGGGACCGCGACGCACCCAATCGATGAAGAGGTCCGGCATCCGGTCCTCCGGGCTTCGCTGGTAGTGCGCGTCGGCGCGGGTTACGGCAGAGACGACCGGATCGCCCGTGGCGACATTGACCAGGGACAGGAGATCCTTGGTCAGGCGGGCCGCGACAGCGTCCAGGTCGTCGGGACGGACGGTGCCGCGCGGCTCGCGGCCGATCAGGTTGAATCGCACACCGCCATGGACGTAGTTGTTGGGCTCCAGGAAGAAGCGCTGGCGCGCCCGTGCTTCGGCGGTGGCATATTCGGCGGCGGGCGGCAGATGCCGGACCGCGGCGCGCCGGCGCAATGCCGGAACAGCGAAGGCCGTCGCTTGGCGCAGCAGCCGCGGCGGTAAAGCGACGCTCGCCCGCTTCAGCCTGTCCATCGGGCTTCGCAGCGGTGGCGGCTCGTGATCGAAGCAATCGATCCGGCTCAGCACCTCATCGAGCAAATGAGTGCCGTCGTGATGGGGCCCCATGTCGTGGCTGAGGTGAACCAGGACGGTGGCCTCTGCCGGGCTGTGGGCGAGCAGCTCGCCGAGGGCCTGATCCAGCGCCCCATAGACCGCCCGCAGCGGATCGGCGCCCACGGCCGCAACGGTTTCGGCATCGAAGCGTGGATGGGTTTCGTCATGGAGATGCCATTGCTGATGGCCGATGGCATGGCTCTCGCCGAAGACCGTGAGGAAGAGATCCCAGTTCTCCTGCTCCAGCAAGGCGAGGGACAGGTCGCGCTTGAGCTCGACGCCGCGGCGAAGGCCCTGGAACAGCGCCACATCCTCATCCAGCCGGCGGAGCGGGCCATCGCGATGGGCGTAATCGTCCGGCGCGAATTCCCGGACGCGATAAGCATCGACACCGAGGACAGGGTGGAGGCCGAAGGCGGACTCGATCTCGCCGGCGGCACCGGGCGGCCAGCTGTGGAGGCCGAAATGCCGGTCATGGCAGCCCCATTCGACGATCTGCACGCCGTTGATGGGGGTCTTGGCCGCGGAGTGAGGCAGGTCGATCACCGCCGCACGCCGGCCCGCTTCGCTCAGCCAGCGCCAGAAAGGCACGGGCATATCGCCGCTCGGCGGTGCGGTTAGCCGCCGCTCATAAGTCGCGACCTCGATCTCGTCCCAGCAATGGAAA
>DATFRE010000591.1:0-7018 GCA_035263545.1 Dongiaceae bacterium | reverse complement strand
CCAAGATCCGGCTCTATCAGAGCTTCCACGACGATACGGATGCCTGGGTCAGCCTCGACAAGGGCGCCTCGCCGGGCGATGCGGTCTATCCTGTCCCGCTCTCTGCGCTGCCCTAGAGATGGCGAACGGGGGTGCGATGGCGCTCGGGGCGCCGAAGCACGGGAAAGGGCCTAGTGGAACTGCTTCTTGACCTGCGACGGGTGCGCCGCCGGCGTGGGAGCGCGGATGGAGGCTTTACCCTGGACATCGACCGTCTCGCGATCCGCCCCGGCGAGCGGCTTGCCCTGATCGGGGATAGCGGCACGGGCAAGAGCACCTGCCTCGACATGCTCTCCCTCACCTTAGCGCCAACAGACTGGGAGCGCTTCGACACGCATTTCGACGGTGCGGCCCAGACCATCGGCGCGCTCTGGCGCCGGGGCGCGCGCTCGGCACTGGCAGAGCTGCGCGCGCGCTACATCGGCTATGTGCTGCAGACCGGCGGGCTGCTGCCATTCCTCACGGTGCTGGAGAATGTCGCGCTGCCCCGGCGCTTGCTGGGCGAGGCGCCGGGCCCGGCGCGGGAGGCGGCCGAGGCCCTGCTGGAGCGGCTCGAGATGGCGGACTACGCCCGACGCCTGCCGGCCAGTCTATCCCTCGGCCAGCGCCAAAGGGTGGCGGTCGCCCGCGCCCTGGTTCACCGGCCGGCTCTCGTTCTGGCCGATGAGCCCACCGCTTCCCTCGACCGGCGCAATGCCGAGTCCGTGCTGCGCCTGTTCACGGAGATCCTGGAAGAGCAGGGGCGCGCGGCCATATGGGTCACCCATAGCGCCGAGCTCGCCGCCGCCTACGGCTTCACTCCCATCTTCTGCCAGTCTTCGCCCGGCGAGATGGGCGCAAGCCGCAGCGTGATCTTTCACGATGCCAGTGCCGAGGGGGGTGCCTGACCCGTGCCCCGGCCGCAGATCTATCGCCTCGCGCTGGCCGACCTGCTGCATGACCGGCTGGTGAGCTTCTGCCAGGTGGCCCTCCTGGTTGCGCTTTTCAGCCCGTTGCTGCTGCTCTTCTCTCTCAAATACGGCATCGTCACCACGCTGCTGGATGAGCTTGCCGGCAACCCGGCGACCCTGCAGGTGAAACCCATCGGCGCCTATCATCTCGGTCCCGATTTCTTCGCTGGCTTGCAGGCGCGGCCCGATGTCCGCTTCGTCATCCCTGAAACCCGGCCCATCGCAACCCAGATCTACCTCAGCCGCGAGCCCGGTGCCGAGGCCGCTCCTCCATCCGCCGACGTCCAGATGATCGCGACCGGCCCAGGCGATCCCATGGGCGAAGGCCATGTCCTCGCCGATGCCGAGGGCGGCATCAGCCTCAGCGCCGCCGCCGCGCGCAAGCTCGGCGTCGGGCCGGGTGCCAAGCTTCTCGGCCACGTCGAGCGGACCCGCGCCGGCCAGACCGAGGTGGCCTCGATCACGCTGCATGTGATCTCGGTCCTGCCCGAGCGGCTGCACCCTCTTATCAGCGCCTTCGTCGATCTCGCTTTGCTGGTGGCGAGCGAGCGCTACCGCGACGATTTCGCCGTGCCGCTGTTCAAGACCGAGGGCGACCGGCCCTGGCAGGAGATGACGGAGTTCGCCAGCTTCCGCCTCTATGCCGCCAAGCTGCAGGATGTGGCGCCGCTCGCCGCTTATCTTCGTGGCCGGGGCGTGGAGGTGACCACCGCCGCCGATCAGATCGAGGGCGTGCTCGCCCTCGATCGAAACCTCACGATCCTGTTCAGCGCCGTCACCGCTCTCGCCGGCCTCGGCTTCATCGGCGCGATTGCCGCCAGCATGGTCTCCAGCGTCGAGCGCAAGCGACGCTCCATGGCCGTGCTCTCCCTCATCGGCCTCTCCCGCGGCTCGATCATTGCTTTCCCGCTGCTCCAGGCGGCGATGATCGCCATAGTGGGGATCGTCACTGGCAGCATTCTGGTCCTGGCGGGCATGGCGGTCATCAACGCCTATTTCCTGCCCGTTCTGCATCAGGGCGAGCTGGCGGCGCGGCTCAAGCCCGAGCATCTCGCGGTGGCCGCGCTCGCCGCCCTTCTCCTGGTCGGTCTGCCGGCGATGGCCGCCGCCTGGCGAGCCTCGCGCGTCGAACCCTCGGAGGCCCTGCGTGAGATCTAGACGAAGCACCCCTCTCGCATTGGCCTTCGCCCTGCTCCTCCCCCTCGCCGCTCTGGCGGCGGCCAAAATCACCTGGAAGGAGCAATTCTATAATCCCAAGCCTCTGCCCAAGGATCTGATCCTGCCCATGCCCTGCGGCGGGGCGATGGTCTTCCGGCCCGTGGCGGTGCCGGCGGACAAGTTGCTGGGAGACCGGCGCATGACCCTGGGCGGGCCGGACGACCGCTTCTCCTTTTCCGAGGGCTTCCGCCAGGATTTCCTCGCCGGCGCCTTCACCGAGCCCGGAAGCACCGGAGCGCGGATCTATTACGTGGGCAAATATGAGGTGACGGCCGATCAATACGCCGCCCTGGCGCCGGGCGGCTGCAAGCCGCCCACCCTCATGGGCCGGCTGCCCGTCACCAAGGTGAGCTGGAACGAAGCCGTCGATTTCTCCGTGCACTACACCGAATGGCTCTATGCCAATGCGCCCAAGGCTCTGCCGAGCGAGGACAAGACCCGTGGCTATCTCCGCCTGCCCACCGAGGCGGAGTGGGAATATGCGGCGCGCGGCGGGGCCGCCGTCAGCGACAGCGAGTTCATCCGCCCGCTCTTCCCCATGAGCGGGCCGCTGACCGACTATGCCTGGGTGGGCAGTCCGGATTCCTCCGGCTTCAAGCTCCAGGTCATCGGCCTCCTGAAGCCGAACCCTCTGGGGCTCTTCGACATTTTGGGCAACGCCGCCGAGATGGTGCTCGACCCCTTCCGGCTCAACAAGATATCGCGTCTCCAGGGACAGGCGGGCGGCCTCATCGCCAAGGGCGGGAGCTATCTCACGCCACCCGACGCCATTCGCAGCGCCGAGCGGGAGGAGATCAATCCTTTCGACGACAAGGGCGTCCGGCGGACCGAGACCGTCGGGTTCCGCCTGGTGATTAGTGCCCCCATCCTGACCTCACCACAACGTTTGGAGGAGATCGCCAAGGAGTGGAAGGAACTGCCCAAGAGCGAAAGCCCGCTGGCGGGAACCGAACGCCTGGAAGACCCGTTGGACGAGATAGACCTGCTCATCAAGTCGACCCAGGACGAGGCCCTGAAGGAGCGGCTGACGGGGTTGAAGACGGTGATCGCGGCGAATATTGCCACGCGCAAAGATCAGCATGACCGCGCGGCTCTTTCCATGCTGCAGTTCGGAACCTTCCTCCTCACCCGCCTCAAGGATTCTCAAGGCTCGGTTGAGGGCCGCAAGCGCGCCCTGGTTTCCTTGGCGAATGCGCCAGCCACCGATCCCAGCCGGCAATTGTTGGAGAAGTCGCTAGCGGCCGCGCAGGAAAATCTGGCGATCGACGTGAAGTACTACCAGGACGTGCTCTCCCAGATCGTCCAAGAATATTCAACCAAGACGATCGAAGGCGAGCTCGCGGTCCTGAAGAGCGAGTTCAGCGAGCAAGGTCATCCGCGACTGCTGCCCTATGCCGATATCCTGTCGAAGAACCTCGCCCAGTTCCGCCAGTCGGGGGATCTAACTTCCCCGCAAATTCTCAAGGAGCTACAGTCATTTCCATGAGTATTCTGCGCTGGGACAAGAGACGATGAACGGCGCTCTGCGACGGGGCGGGCTGTGGGCCTGCCTTTTCGCTGCCGTGCTGACGCCAGCGGGCTGCACAACCTATGGTGGCTATGGCGGCGGCTACGGCAGCTATGGTTCCTACGGTTCCTCCTCGAGGAGCAACGCCAATCTGACCTCGGACGAGAAGCTGCTGCGCGAGCAGTCGGATTCCTTCGTCCAGGACAATGTCTTCGGGGGTGCCGCCACCGGCGCGATCGTCGGCTGTCTCCTCGGTGGCCTGCTGGGCGCCCTCCTCGGCGGGCGCGGCGCCGACGCGGCGATCGGGTGCGGGGCTGGTGCCGCGGGCGGTGCCATCGTCGGCGGGGTCGACGGCTACATGAATGCCAAGGCGGCGCAGAACCAGTCCAACAAGATCCTGATGACCCGTTCGGTGACGGCGGACATCCGCAAGGAGAACGCCAAGCTCGAATCCGCCGTCCAGACCGCGCAGCGCGTCGCCGACAGCGACCAGAAGAAGCTGGACCAGATCAAGTCCGAATTGGCGGCCAAGACCATCAGCCTCGACAATGCCCGCGCCCAGGCCTCCGTCATCCGCCAGAACTCGGCGGCGATCGCTCAGATCCTCGATGCCGCGCGCAAGAATCGGGACAATTTCGTCGATGCCCGCAACAAGCTCCAGGGCGGTGTCGACACGACGGAGCTCGATCAGCAGATCAGCCAGCTCGATGCCGAGATCGCCCAGCTCCAGAACCAGCTTGCCTCGGTGAACACCTCGCTCAGCCTGACCGGCTTGAACTGAGGCCGGAGAGATCGCATGCGACAGAACCTAGGGATATGCCTGATCGGAATCGCGCTCCTTTTGGGGGCCTGCACCACCTACCAGGAGACGAAGCAGAAGCTCGCCACCGGCTATTACAGCGATCTCCAGCTCCAGGCAGACCGCGAGCAGCAGCTGGCCCAGGACGATCAGATCCAGCTCAATCGGGATCTGAGCACGCTGCAACAGCGCCAGAAGGCTGTGACTGCCGAAGAGGCCTCGGTGAACAAGCAGCTGGCGCAGGTCGATGCCGATCTCGCCGCCGCTCAGAAAAACCTCGACGCGGCACGGACCCAGAACCGCGTCAGCCGAGCCGACTACGACAAGCTGAAATCGGAGCTCGACGCGCTTCAGCTCCAGCAGCAAAAGGAGTCCATCGCGCCGGCGGCCGATGTGGCCGAGAAGCAGCGCCAGCTCGCTGACCTGCAGAAGAAGAAGGCCGTCCTCCAGCAGGCGATCAAGGCCCTGGGCGCGACCTCGTAGCGGGCTTGCTTACACCACCACCGGCGCCATGCTGCCGTCCATCGTGACTGTGACGCCGGTGATGTAGCTTGCCTTGCCGGAGGCGAGGAAGACCACGGCATTGGCGATCTCCTCCGGCGTGGCCATGCGGCCCATGGGGATCCGTGCGATGGCGCGCTGGCGCGCTTCGGCGGCAGAGATGCCGCCGAGCTTGGACTCCGCCAGCAGCCCTTCGGCGACGCGCTCGGGTTCCGTCAGCCCCGGATTGACGCCCACGATCCTGACCCCTTGCGCCGCATAGGCCGTTGCCAGCCCCGCCGTCGCCAGCATCAGCGCCGCATTTGCCGCCCCGCCGGCGATATGGGTCGAAGCGGCCACCTTGCCGCCATTGCCGATGACATTGACGATCACCCCATGCCCGCGCTTCGCCATGCGCTTCACCACCGGATCGATGACGTTCACATAGGAGAAGTACTTGGCGTCCATGGCCGCGCGCCAATGGGCGGGTGTGAGATCCTCCGGCGGTGTGCGCCGGGCCGCACCGGCACTGTTGACCAGGATGTCGATCGCGCCCAGCTCGCGCTCCACTTGCTCGACCATGCGTGCTGCGGCAGCCCGCATCGGTCAGATCGGCGGCGAATGTCAGCACTTCGCCCAACGCGGTCCGCGCCCGGTCGAGATTCGCCTGCATGCGCGAGGTGATCGCCACGCGCGCGCCCTCCGCCAGGAACATAGCCGCGCAGGCGAGCCCGATACCCTTCGATCCGCCGGTTACCAGGACGGTCTTTCCGCTCAAGCCCAGTTCCATGTCTCTCTCCGTTGATGGCGGCAGCCATAATTGACCAGACTGTGCGGCGACGATAACGTCAGCAACGCACATGTGTTGAGACAATCTGCATGTCCGTCCGCTGGCTCCACATCTCGGACGTTCACGAATGCGAACGCGAGCACGGCTTTCGCCGGCGCATGTATCTGGAAATCGTCGAAGAGGTCGGCCGGCATCCCAAGCCGGATCTGGTCTTTCTGACGGGGGACATGGCCTTTGCCGGGACGGAACGCGAATATCTGAGCCTGGAGGAACATTTCATCTCGCCGCTGAAGAGGCTGCTTCCGGACAGCCTCTTCTTCACGGTTCCCGGCAACCATGATATGGATCGGCGCGGGGCGATACCGCCGCGAATCTGGATCGGCGATCCCGCCCAGGCGAAGCTGTTTCAATCGCCCGACGAGGCGGGTGCGCGGAAGCGACGAGAAGTTCTTCTGCCGCGGTTCGAGTCCTATGCCGCCTTCGATGGGCGCGTCTCCTCCTGGGGTTCGGATTGGCTGAGATCCGAGACCGGGGCCGTGTGGTGGGCCGGAACCATCGGTGGTACGAGAGTCTCGGTCATCGGCATGAACACCGCCTGGCTTTGTCAGGATGATGAGAATTGGGGGAAATTGACTCCCGGCCGCTTCATGCTCGAGCGCGCGCTCGACGAGGCGCAAAAGGACGCCCCGGACCTGCTGATCGTCCTCGGCCACCACCCGATCATGGCCATGGGCAATGACGGCCCGATCACCGATGCACCCCGGGTGATCGATCGCCTCAAGCAATCGAACGCCCTCTATCTACACGGCCATTTGCACGCTAGCGGGAGCGACAGCCTTGGGACTGCCGAGCGCACGACCTTGAGCATCCAGGCGCCCTCGGCCTTTCAGGCGCATGACGACCGCCGCTGGCGCAATGGCCTGATGTGGGGCGCGGCGGACGCTTCCAAGGGCGCGCTGCTTCTCGAGCCGCGTCTTTGGAACGAGGACAAGCGCGAGTACAAATTCGATATCGACGCCGGCTATGAAAATGAGCGCGTTCCGGGACGCGATGCGTTCCAGTTGCAGCTCCCGCGCCGCGGTCCGCGACCTGCCTTCCCCCCGGAGCCCGCCGCGGCCGCCGCCGAGGAAATCGACCTGCCGCAGGGATGGGAGATCGTCGACCGGGCCGCGCTTGCAAGGATCCGCGCCCAGCCGCCATCGGAAGACATGATGGTGGCGTTCTTCGACGGCATT
>DATFRE010000590.1:0-3367 GCA_035263545.1 Dongiaceae bacterium | reverse complement strand
AGGGTCTGGGTCCGCGCCATGCGGGCATAGGAAGGGGCGGCGGAAATGATCACCACCAGGATCACGGCGTCGAGGCTGGGGCCCACCAGCGTCACCAGCGCCAGCGCGAGCATGACGGTGGGGAAGGATTTGAGCGCGTCGAAGACGAGCAGCAGGGCATTGTCCAGCCAGCGCGGGCCATAGCCGGCGACGAGGCCGGTGGTCACGCCCAGCAGCAGCGAGAGCAGGGTGGCGCCGAGAGAGACAGAGAGCGCGATCCGGCTGCCATAGACCACCCGGGCGAAGAGATCGCGCCCCAGATGGTCGGTGCCGAGGAGATGCTCCTCGCTCGGCGGCAGGAAGCGGTCGATCGGCGCCAGCGCGATCGGGTTGTGGAGGGCGACCAGGGGAGCGAAGACCGCGACGAGGAGCACCGCCAGGACGAGCACCAGTCCGATGACGCCGAGCGGCTCGGACAGCAGGCGGCGGAGCGCGCTGCGCCGGCGCCGGTCCAGCCGGGCGGCGGGTATCTCGCTAGCGCTGGAGGCCATGGCGCACCCGCGGATCGAGCCAGGCGATCATCAGATCGGCCAAGACATTGACCAGGACGAAGAAGAACGTGGTGACCAGCACTGTGCCGCTGACGATCGGGTAGTTGCGGGTCAGGATGGCGTCATAGACCAGCTTGCCGATGCCCGGGCGGGCGAAGACGATCTCGGCGAAGACGGCGCCGGAGAGGAGCTGGCCGATGCCGATGCCCAGAACCGTGAGCGTCGGCAGCACGGCGATGCGCAGCACATAGTCGAAGATCACCTTGTTCTCCGACAACCCGAAGGCGCGGGCAGTACGCACATGGTTTTCGCCCTGCACCTCCAGGATCGAGGCGCGCAGCATCCGGGCGATATAGCCGACCCAGCCGAGGCCAAGGGCGAGCGAGGGCAGAACCAGATGGTAGAGCCCGTCGAGAACGCCGTCGCCGGCGCCGATCGCCGGGAACCAGCGCAGCCAGATGGAGAAGACCAGTAGCGCATAGACGGCGACGACGAAGGCCGGCACCGCGATGACCGAGACCGAGAGAACGGCGGCGATCCGGTCCATAAGCGAGCCCGGATACATGGCCGAGAGGCAGCCCAGAGGGATGCCGAGCAGGATCGACCAGCTCATGGCGCCCAGGATCAGAAAGAGCGTGTCCGGCAGAAGGGTCATGATGATGGGCAGGACCGGCTCCTCGCTCAGGATGTCGTTGCCCAGATTGCCGGTCAGCACCGAGCCATAGAAGCGCAGCAGCTGAATGTAGATCGGCTGGTCGAGGCCCATGCGCTGGCGCAGCGCCTCGACCTGGACCGGATTGGCCCGCGGGCCCAGGGCGACGCTGAGGGGATCGCCCGGGATGATGTAGATCATCAGGAAAAGGACGACGATGACCACCGCCACCACGAGGACGGCGAGGCCCAGCCGCTTGGCTGCGTAGGTCAGCATCGCGCGATCCCGAGACATCCCCCGCGCCCGCCGGAAGCGGGCGAGGGGGATCGGGGTGCTGCGCAGGAGCGAAGGGCGTGAGCCTCCGCGTCAGCGAAGCAGAGGCTCAACGCCGGACCTTAGGCCTTCTTGAAGCGCGCCAGCTGCGGCGTCCCGTCGGGGCGCAGCGCCGGGATGATCTTGTCGCTGTAGAGGATGCCCGTGGCCTCGTGGGTCAGGAAGACATAGTCGCCGGATTCTTCCATGAGGTTCTGCATCTGGACATACATCGCCGCGCGCTTGGCGGTGTCGAGCTCGCCCACCGCCTGCGTGTTCAGCTCGCCGAACTGCTTGTTGTTGAAGCGCTCCCAGTTCCAGATGCCGACCTGCTCGGGGGTGAACCAGAGCGTCGCCCAGCTCGGATCGGGCTCCATGGAGAAGCGGTCGATGATGAGCTGCAGCTTCTTCCAGCTGTCGCCCTTCTTCACCGCCCCCAGGCTCCAGAAGGTGCCGCTGTCATGGGGCTCGATCTCCACCGTGATGCCGACTTCGGCGAGATTGGCCTGGACGACCTGGGCCGCCGCCAGACGCTCGGCCTTGTTGAGGATGGCGAGCGTCAGGCTCAGATTCGAGACGCCGGCGTCCTTCAGCAGCTGCTGTGCCTTCGCCACGTCATGGGTGTAGAGATTGGCCTCGCGATGGCCCGGCAGGCCTGGCGCAATGATCCCCGTCGCCACCTCGGCAGCGCCGAGATAGGCGGCATCGACCACGGCCTTGCGGTCCACGGCATATTGGATGGCGCGGCGCACGCGCTGGTCCTGCAACGCCGGAAAGTCCTGGTTCATGCCCATCCAGACATAGGCGAGGGAGGGCCGGCGGATGAACTTGCTGTTCTTCGGCGGCTCCTTCAGATAGCGCGGGATCGAGCTGATGCTGGTCCAGGTGTAGTCAAGGTCGCCGCTCTCGAAGCCGAGCTCGGCGGTCTTCTCGTCCTCGATGGGCATGATCTGGATCTCGTCGAAATCCGGCGTGTAGAGCTTCCAGTCCGGATTGCGCTCCAGGACAATCTTAGTCTTGGGCTCCCAGCTCTTGAGGCGATAGGGGCCGCATTGGCAGGGCGGCTTGGTGGTGAATTTGCCGCCCGCCGCCTCGAAGGCCTTCTGCGGCAGGACGATGGAGCTCTCCGTCGGCAGGGTGCTGGTCCAGAGCGGGGCGAAGGCTTCCTTGAGCTCGATGATGCCGGAGTACTTGTCCTTGACGATGACTTGGTTCAGCGTTCCCCAATCGTCGTGATAGTCGGCTGCGACCTTGGGGTCGGCGATCCGCTCGAAGGAGTATTTGACGTCGGCGGCGGTCATCTCGCCATAGCCGTCGGAATAGATGATGCCGGGGTTGAGCTCGAAGGCGACATGGGTCGAATCGAGCTGCTTCAGCGTCTTCGCCGCGAGCGGCTCGGCGACCCAGCCATCCACGTTCGGCTTGAACATGGCCATGGGCGCGAAGATGCAATCCATCACCTCGCTGTCCGGCTCCGAGACCCGGAAGGCCGGATCGAGGTTCTGGATGTCGGAATAGACGCGCACCCTGAGCGTCTTGCCTTCATCGGCCAGCGAGAAGCGCGGGCCGATGGTGGCCGCAGCACCGGCCATGGCGGCACCCTGGAGCAAGCGCCGGCGCGTGATGCCCTGCCGATTTTTTCCGATCGTCATTTCGTCATCCTCCCTGTTCTCGAGGTTCACTCTTTTCGAACGCCAGTTCCGGCCGCGAGCGCGGCCGGCTACTTCCACACCTGCTGGGCAATCCGCAGGAAGTTCTCGCCCAGCATGCCCCGGATCTCCGTCTCGCCATAGCCGCGGTCGAGCAGAGCCTGGGTGAGCTGCGGCACCTGCTCGGGTGCTACATAGCCCGACCCGCTGTCGGGATACTGGCG
>DATFRE010000589.1:0-17288 GCA_035263545.1 Dongiaceae bacterium | reverse complement strand
CCCGATCTGCCCGGTCCAGGCGAAGTATGACGCGACGGTCCATCTAGCGGCGGCGCAGGCGAAAGGCGCTCGGCTCTACGATCGCACCACCGCCATCCGGGTCGAGCTCGGCGGCGACAGCCGCGTCGCGGCGATCCGCTTCAAGCGCTGGGACGGCAGCGAGGGGAGGGTGAGCGGCCGGGTCTTCGTCATCGCCGCCCATGCCATCGAGACCCCGCGCCTGCTGCTGGTCTCGGGCATCGCCAATGGCTCGGACCAGCTGGGGCGCAATCTGATGGATCACCCGGTGCAGCTCAGCTGGGCCATGGCGGATGAGGCGCTATGGCCCTATCGCGGCCCGCTCTCCACCTCGGGCATCGAGAATCTCCGCGACGGGGGCTTCCGCCGCCAGCGGGCGAGCTTTCGCATCGAGATCGGCAATGACGGCTGGTCCTGGCCGCTCGGCGCGCCCGTCACCACGGCCGAGAAGCTCGCGCGCCAGGGGCTGCGCGGCAAGGCGCTTGACGCCGCCCTGCTCAGCCAGACCTCGCGCCAGATCCGCCTCGCCTCGCTGACGGAGCAGCTTCCCGATCCCGGGAACCGCGTCACGCTCGATCCGGAGGAGAAGGACGTCTATGGCGTGCCGCTGCCGCGTCTCGCCTATCGCCTTGGCGATTACGTCTGGGAGGGGCTTGCCGCGGCCCGCGCCGCCCATGGCGAGATCTTCGCCAGGCTGGGAGCCACCGGCATCCAGCACCGCCCCGTTGCGGAAGGGGCTGGACATATCATCGGCACCGCGCGCATGGGCCGGGATCCCGGGAGCTCCGTCGTCGACCGCGATCTACGCAGCCACGATCACGGCAACCTGTTCATCCTCGGCTCGGCGGTGTTTCCGACCTCGGCGACGGCCAATCCTACCTTGACCATCGCGGCGCTCAGCCTGCGGGCCGTGGCTGCGGTGAAGGCGAGGCTGGCGGGGTAGGAAAGAAAATCCCCATCAGGTGGGGTCACCCGATGGGGATCGATCATGAAAGCTGAGAGGCGATCTCAGCTCACTTTCAGATTGGTCGCCGCTTCCTTGCCGCTGCGCTGGTCGCGCTCGGTGTCGTAGGAGATCTTCTGGCCCTCCTTGAGCGTCGAGAGGCCTGCGCGCTCAACGGCGGAGATATGGACGAAGACGTCCTTACCGCCACTCTCGGGCTGAATGAAGCCGTAGCCCTTCTGGGCGTTGAACCATTTCACTGTTCCGTTTGCCATAGTTCTTGTCCGATCGTTACAAAGTGCCGGCGCGCGGGAGTGCGCGACGGATCGGCCTTCGGGGTGATTTCGGTAGGCAGGTCCGGCGCTCGATCGAAGAGCGAGGAGAGCAAGCCGAACCACGACGAGGCAGTCGCCGGAATTTAAGCGTCTAGCCTCTGCCCGGCAAGGGGGGTTGCGCCGGCCATCGGAAGGGCGAATTCTGGCCCCGGTTCGTCCGGGGGAGGGTTCCATGACCGAGCAGACGCGCGCGCAACGGGCCGGCGGCCATATGTGGCGGAGCGGGTGCGAGGGCGCCAGCTACGCCAATCTCCCGGCGGAGCTCAGCCCCGCCGGTGTCGACGAGGCCTATGCCGCCCAGGCGGAGTTCCATCGCCTCGCGATCCCCGTCCACGGGGCCATCGGCGGCTGGAAAATCGCCACCACGACCAGGGTCATGCAGGAGCTGATGGGGATCGGCCATCCCTGCGCCGGCGCCATCTTCGCGAGCCGTATCCACCGGAGCCCGGCCCGGCTCCGTGCCAGGGACTATGTCAGCCTCAAGATCGAGTTCGAGCTGGCCTTCCGCCTGGCGAGGGATCTGCCGGCGCGCAGCGCACCCTTCGAGCCCGGCCGGATGCTCGAGGCCGTCGATGCCGTGATGCCCGCCTTCGAGCTGGTGGACGACCGTCATGCGGTCTACCGCGAGACCTCGGCCTTGAGCCTCATCGCCGACAATGCCTGGAACGCCGGAATCGTGCTGGGGAGCCCCCGGGACCCGAGGTCGGTCCCCGATCTGGACAAGTTCCCCGGCAGCCTCTCCCTGGGCGATCAGCGCTTCGAAGGCAAATCCGACCGGCCTTTGGAGGCGCTGGCCTGGATCGCCGATCTGACGGCGAAGCTGGGCCCCGGGCTTCGCCAGGGCATGATCGTCATGACCGGCAGCCTGATCCCGACGAAGCCCATCGCCGCCGGCCAGAGCGCGGTCTTCGAGGTGGCCGGCCTGGGGGAGGTGCGCCTCCAGGTCGATTGAGGCGCTCCGGCTTTTCTCAGGGCCCCAGGCTTTTCAGGTTCGCCGCGACCAGGGGGCAGGATTTCGCCGAGGCCGGCACCGCGGTCCCGACCACCGGGGGAGGTGGCGGCACGGCTCCCCCCTCGATCCTTGCCAAGGTCGCGGCCAGCCGGGCATCCCGGCCATAGATATCGTCGCGGAACGCGACCGTTCCGTCCGCCTCGGCAAAGGCGGTCTGGTAGAGGAAATAAACCGGCATGGGCGCCGCCAGAGGCAGTCCGCGGGTCGGGCCGCCAGGGGCGGGGAGCGGGGCGCCGAGCAGGGCGCCGGCGAGGTCGCGCACGGCCCCTCGACCCTGACGCAGCCATGGCTGAGGGCGCGCTGCGGCAGGGCGAAGAGATTGCGCAGCGGTGTATCGTGGAGATAGACGTCGAAGGGGTTGGGCATGTCGAGCATGACCGTGCCCAGCGCATTCCAGGGCCCGGGAAGCTGGCGCAGGCGCATGCCACCGGGACCGCTGCCGAGGACCACATAGTGGTTGCGCGCCAGATAGCCGGGATCGCGCTGCAGCCGCGGCTGGATCTCGTTGCGGACGATCGAGGTCGGCACCTCCCAGGCCGGGTCGAGGACCACGCGCTCGACGGCGGCTTCCAGGACCGGTGTCGCGTGGTTGGGCGCGCCGACGACGACGCGCGAGACCAGCATCGGCTTGCCGTCGCGATAGAGGGTCAGGATCTGGCTCGCCTGCTGCACCTCGATCCGGGTCGGCGGCGGCGCATGGGGTGCTGGCGCGCAGCCGTTCGAGATTGACGCGGATCTGGCGGGCGCGATCCGCGGCGGTCAGGTTGAGCGCCGCCAAGGTCGCGGGGCCGATGCGCCCATCCTCAAGCATGCCGTGGCGGCCCTGGAAGCTTTTGACCGCCGCATCGAGCCCCGCATCGAAGGCGGGATTCTCCGTCGGGCTCGCCGGCAGATCGCCTTCCGCGGCGAGGCGCCAGCGGAGAAGCTGTACCATCGGCCCCTGGTCGCCAGCGCGCAGCTTCGTGGTGGCGGGCAGGCTTTCCCAGCCCCCGGCCGCAGCCAGAGCGTCATAACGGGCAAGCGCGAAGCGCAGGCGATCGTAATCGGCTGAGGCGGGCGCCAGGGCCTTCGGAGCAACGGCGGGGCCGCCGGACTTCTCGAGCCCTACCGCCGCCGCGACGGGATCGAAGACGGGCGCCGGGAGTGCCCAGAGTGTCTCGATCGAGGCGAGGTCGATGCGCCCGCGTGCGAGAATCGCTCCATAGGCGAGGAATCGATCGGTCAGGAAGAGATCGCGCTCGGCCGGGCTCAAGGCGGGCTCGGCCAGCGCGCGCCGCAGAGCGGTGAGGCCGAGGCTTTCCGGCGGAATGCCCTCGCTGGCTGAAGCCGCGATGGCCACCGCGAGGGTGGCCGGCCAGTCGGCATGGCCCTCCCAGAGCGGCGCGTTCTGCCGCGCGCCGTAGACCGCGGCTAGCGGAGGGCGATCGAGGGCGATCCCTTCGACGCTCAGCGGCGCCGGGTCGGCGAGCCGCGCGGCGATCCGGGCGGCGGTTTCTCCCTGGGTTACCGGGAGGGCGGTGGCGGTGCCTTCGGCAAAAGCGGGGTTGGCGGCGAGGCAAAGCAGCAGCGCGCCAATGACGAGGAGCGACGATGGGGCGCGGAGCGCAAGGGACTGCAATCGAACCATGACCTGACCACAATTAGGTGCAGCGGCGCACCGGGGCGTTGACGTAAATCAACGCCCCGGTATCCCTCATCACTATTGTCAGCGGTCACGATACTGCAAGGCCCCATGGTCACTTTAAGCGCGCTTTAAACGCGCTTCAGGCTTCCACCGGGACATGGATGTCGATCACCGCGCCGGCTGCGGTCGGGTTGAAGGCGGCGCCATAAGACTCGAAGTCGATGCCGGAGGTCAGGCGCCAGCCGGATTTGGGCAGGCGTTCAGACCAGATCTCCTCGACGGCGGCCTTCATCTGCGGGTGAATCTCGCCGCCATCCAGGGTCAGGCGGAATACGCGGTAGCTCTGGGCTGGGATCTTCAGCGTCGTGAACTCCTCGGGCGGTCTTGCGCCGGGTTCGATCTCGACCGCCGCCATGTAGTTGAAGCTCCCTTCCTTCAGATCGGCGCCCCAGCAGACGCCATAGGATTCCCCGCCCTTGCGGCCCGCGATGGGCAGGTGCTGGAAGAGGCGAGGCCAGAGGGTCGGGATGACCTCTTTGTTCATCCCTTCGATGCGGGTGGAGAGGCCGGCGACGGTGAAGGCATCGCGATGCTTGATGCCATCGAGAAGCGCGAGGTTGGGCTTGGCGGTTGCGAGTGTGGGCATCTGTCTCTCCATCATGATCTGGGATTGACCGAGATCGCGCCGGAAGTGTCCCGGCGTGACGCCGAAGACCTGCTTGAAGCAGCGGGTGAAGGCTTCCTGCGATTCGAAGCCGCAGTCGAAGGCGAGCTCGGCCAGCGCGGGCGGTCGCGCGCCCCGAAGGCGGGCGGCGGCGTGGAGCATGCGCTTGCGCCGCACATGGCTCATGACGCTCTCGCCGACGCGCGCCGTGAACAGCCGCGAGAAATGGAAGGCCGAGAGGCCGGCGACAGCGGCGAGGCCGCCGACGCTCAAGGGCTCGAAGAGGTTCGCCTCGATATGCGCCAGGACCTGGTCGAAGCGGTCTCCGCCCATCACGGGCCTCCTTCGCGAGCTTCCTCGGCCGCAGGGTGGCGAATTCCGCGACAGCTGTCTTGATCGGGCTTGCTGCCCGTGTCCCGATTCCGAGATCCGCCGGTTGAGATTCTCGGTGGCTACGGGACACTAGTTATTGAATCGAGTGGCCTGCTTATCCCAGAAATTCGCGAGCGAATTTCTGGGGCAGGACACTAGAGACTTTCTTCGTCGAACCGCCCGCGCAGCGCCGCCACAGCGCGATCGATGAAGAGCCTGACCTTCGGCGCCAGATAGCGCCCGGCGGGATGGATGAGGTGGATCGGCAGAGGCGGCGGCTCATGGGCGTTGAGAACGCGCCGGAGCTTGCCCGCTCTCTCCAGCGGTGCGGATTGATAGGCGAGCGGCCGGACCACGCCGCCGCCGGCGACCGCGGCATCGAGGCCGGCCTGCACCGTGCTCACGACGAGCCGCGCGTTGATGGCGATGGTGATCTCCTCCTTGCCGGCGCCGAAGGACCAGCGGTCATGGGCAGCCCGCACGCTCGCTACCGCGATCGCCTCATGCGCGGCAAGATCCGCCGGCGCCTTCGGCTCGCCCCGCGCGGCGAGATAATCGGGGCTCGCTGCCACGATTCGGCGCGTCCAGCCGACCTGGATCCCCCTGAGGGAGGAATCCTGCAGATGGGCGATGCGCAGGCCCAGATCCACGCCCTCATCGACGAAGGACACGATCCGGTTCAGCAGCAGGAGCGTCACCTTGACCGCGGGATGCTCCGCCATGAAGGCCTGGGCGATGGGGAGAATGTACATGCGCCCGAACATCTCCGGTGCGGTCACCGTGAGCTGGCCGCGAGGCTCCAGCCGCTCGCTGGCCGCCGAGAGCTCCAGCTCCTCGAACTCAGCCAGCGCCCGGCGGCAGAGATCGAGGTAGCGCGCACCCGCATCGGTCAGCGCCACAGCCCGGGTCGTGCGGTTGAAGAGGCGTGTCGCCAGACGATCCTCCAGCGTCGCCACGGCCCGGGTCACCGCCGCCGGCGAGCGGCCGAGGCGGCGGGCCGCCGCGACGAAGCTCCCCTGCTCCGCGACGGCGACGAAGATGGTAAGCTCATCCAGCCGGTCCATTCATTATTCCACTTGCTGAAACAGAATTATCGATTCGTCACCGATTATGCCAGATCGGCAAGGGATCTACATTGTCCATCCCACAAGGAGGACGGATCCATGCCCCAGCCTGCCCAGCCGATCCTGCTCTATGGCTTCAAGCTTTCCGGACATTCCCATCGGGCCGAGCTGATGTTGAGCCTGCTCGACTTGCCCTTCGAGTTCCGCCCGGTGGACCTCCCGGCCGGGGAGCAGAAGGGTGCTGACTTCCTTCGCCTCAATTCCTTCGGGACCGTGCCGGTCATCGATGATGCTGGTACGGTGATCGCCGATTCCGCTGCGATCCTGGTCTATCTGGCGCTGGCCTATGATCCGGGGCGGCGCTGGCTGCCGGCCGATCCGGCCGGTGCGGCCGCGGTGCAGCGCTGGCTCTCCGCAGCCCAGGGGCCGCTCGCCAATGGCCCGGCCCTGGTCCGCTTCGCCAAGGCGTTCGGCGGGTCGTTCGATCTGGAGCGCCCGCGCCAGCTCACCGATCGCATCCTGACCCAGCTCGATTCCCATCTTGCCCGCCGCAACTATCTGGTGGGGGAGGGGCCGACCCTGGCGGACATCGCCATGTACAGCTATGTCGCCGCCGCTCCGGAGGGCGGCATCGCCCTGAAGCCTTATGGTGCGATCCGCGCATGGCTCGAGCGCATCGAGGCGTTGCCCGGATTCGTCCCGATGCCGAAGGTCGCAGTCGCTTCATGAGCACGCTGTTGGAGAAGCGCAACGATCCGGGGACGGCCCCGGCTCCCTGGCATGCGGGCGAGCGCGCCCTTCATGATCGTCTCGGCCTCGGGGACAAGATGGAGCGGATCGGCCGGATGAATATCCGCAGCTTCATGCCCGATCAGCACCGCGAGTTCTTCGCCCAGCTTCCCTTCCTGATCCTGGGCTCGGTCGATGCCAAAGGCATGCCCGCGGCCTCGCTCCTCGCCGGCCCACCAGGCTTCGCCCGCAGCCCCGATCCGCACCGTCTCGACATCGCCGCCCGTCCTGTCGCCGGTGATCCACTCGAAGCGGCACTCCGGCCGGGGGCGCCGGTCGGGATCCTCGGCATCGAGCTGCCCACCCGCCGGCGCAACCGCATGAACGGGCGCGTCATCGCCAGCGACGCCCGAGGCTTCGCCGTCGCCGTGGATCAGAGCTTCGGCAATTGCCCGCAATACATCCAGCGCCGCGACTATCTGTTGCCCGAGGAGGGGAGAGCTCCGCGCGTGGAAAGCCTGGGCGATCTCGACGCCGAAGCAGGTACGCTCATCACCCGTGCCGATACCTTCTTCGTCGCCTCGGCCGCCTTGGCGGAAGGGCCGCTTGCCAGCCGCGGCGTCGATGTCTCCCATCGCGGCGGCCAGCCGGGCTTCGTCGGCATCGTAAGCGATGGCGCGCTGGTGGTGCCGGACTTCCGCGGCAACCGCTTCTTCAACACCCTGGGAAATCTCCTGGCCCATCCCCAGGCGGGTTTGCTTTTCCCCGATTTCGCAACCGGCGATCTTCTGCAGCTCGAGGGCGCGACGGAGATCCTCTTCGACGGTCCGCTGCTGCGCGCCTTCCGGGGGGCGGAGCTTCTGTGGCGCTTGCGTCCTGCCCGCGCCCGCTGGCTCCGCGGGGTCCTGCCCTTCCGCCTCGTCCTCGGCGAGGCCTCGCCTCATTCGCTCAGGACCGGCACCTGGCGCGAGGCCCAGACGCTGCTCCAGGGTGATCGGGGCTAGTCTCGGCCCTTCAAGGATAGGCGCTCGCCCCGAGCGGCAGCACCGTCACCTCCACCTCGATCCGGCCGGCCTTCTCGAAATCGAGGGTGAGCGGGAAGTGCTCCCCCTGCTTCAAGGCTTGCTTCAGATTCGTCAGCATGATGTGGAGCCCACCGGGTTTGAACTGGATGCTGTCGCCGGGCTTCACATCCAGTGCGTCGACGGGCCGCATCTGCATCACCGTGCCCTCCATCACCATGATGTGCAGGCCGGCCTCGGCCGCGACGGGGCTGGAGACGCCGACCAGGCGGTCGGCGGCGGGCCCGCTATTGCTGAGGGTCAGATAGACGACGCCCGTGGCGCCCGGCTGCATCGTGGCCCGGGCCCAGGCCTTGTCGATCTTGATGGCGGGATCGGCGGCGCTGGCCATTGCGGCCCAGAGCAGGCCGGCGAAGAGGATGAGCAGGAATCTTTTCAGCATGGATCTTCTTTCAGTTCAGCGCAGAGGGACCAGGGTTTCGAAGCGGATTTCTTCGAAATCGGAGATGAGGACGAGAAGCTGGATTTTCCAGTTGCCGGCCAGCGGCATCGGCGCATTCGCCCAGCGATAGAGCCCGGGGTATTCCGCCGTCAGTTTGTGCTCCATGGGCTCGACGCCGGCGGCCGGCTGCGAGAGCTCGATCGTCACCTGCTGGGCGGCGAGGGGCCTCCCCGCCGCATCGAACAGATGGATCGTGATCGTGTTCGTCCCGGTCCTGGCGGGGCTCAGCTCGATCTCCGCGCCCCGGCCCCCCTCAGCGAAGATGACGACGGAGAAGCCGGGGCTGCTGGGCATGGCCGCTTCCCCCATATTCATGCCCCCCATCGCCGTGCCGTTCGCCGCTTGCGCATTCGCCGCCTGGGCCTCGGCCTCGAGGATGAGCGCACGGGGTGGCGGCACCTCGCCCAGGCTGCTGGTCGCCGCGAGGATCGCGATCGCGAGAACGATCTCCAGGCCGATGCTGATCCGCAGGCGATGGGCGGCCTGGCCGCGCCGCGCCGCCAGCGCCGGCGTCAGCCAGAAGCGGTTGAGCGCAGCGAAGAGCAGCAGCACGAGGACGAAGGCGAGCTTCGAGGCAAGGCGCAGGCCATAGGCCGTGGTGAAGAGCTCACCCAGGCGGCCGAGCTGCAGGCAGGCGAGCGTGGCCCCCGCGGCGACGAGCAGCAGCACCGCCGGCAGTGCGATGGCCGAGAAGAGCCGCAGCAGAGCGAGCGCGCTTTCCGGCGGGCGCTCGCCCACGGCCTGCCAGAGCGGCCAGAGGGAGCCCAGCCAGAAGGCGGCGACGAGCACATGGATGGCGAGCACGGGCACGGTCAGCCAGAGCGGCCCGGCGGTGACCGCGTGGCCGGTCAGCGCGAGGCTGGCAAGTGCTGCCAGGCTGGCGGGCAAGGCCAGAAGCGAGAGCCTGCCGCGCGTGCGTTCCAGCGCCAGGAGGAGGAGAAGCAGGGCCAGGGCCGCGACGGTGAGGCTGAAGCCGAGGCTGGTCCGCTCACCCATCCGCCAGAGACTAGCGCTCAGGAGTCCCTCGATATTGGCGAGCCGTGTTCCCTTCAGCGCCGCGCCCTCGATCCCGATTCCCAGAATCGCCGCGACGAAGCCGAGCAAAGCGAGCGCCACGAGCCGGTGCCTCGTTGCGTCGTCGAGGCGCCAGAGATCGTGGGCCACGAGGGTGTGGAACAGCGTGCCGCCGGCAGCCCCCACGAGACTGATGAAGAGCAGCAGCCGGGCGGCGGTGGCGAGGAGCCCCCAGATGCTTCCGCGCTCCGCCACCTTCTCCTCCAGCGCGGCGATTCCGCCCTGGCTCGGCCTGCCGATGGAGAAGACGATGGTGCCGCCGACAGGGTGGGAATCGAGGGAGGTGACACGGTAGGTCAGGAGATAGGTGCCCTGGGAAAGGCCCTTGGGCAAGGCGAGGTGGACTTCGTTATCCTTCGAAACCGGCCTCTCATCGGCGGTGACGGATTCGCCGCTAGAATTCAGCACCTCGACCCGGCCCGGAGTCACGGGCTCGTCGAAGCGCAGCAGGACCTCCGCCGGCGCTGCCGCCAGCACGGCATTGTCCCCCGGCACCGATTCCAGCAGCACCGCATGCGCGAAGGCAGGCCGCGCGACGAGAAGCGCTGCTGCCATGAGCAAGTAGAAGATGATTGGGGTGTATCGCCCCATCTTCTCCCTCCCCCCTTGTGGGGGAGGGGTGGGGTGGGGGGTGGCCACAAGCTCCGACCCTGCCGCGGCTGTGATGCTGAGTCTTTTTGATTCGCTGCCGCGGATCCGACCCCCCACCCTGACCCGCCCCCACAAGGGGGGCGGGGATGTGGGGCCGTCCGACGATCGGCGCACGACGATCCTCAACCTCAGTCGTCGCCGCCGGGCTGCTTCGGACCCAGGGTCAGTGACGGAGCCGGGCGCTTCAGATCATCTGCATTCTGGCCCTGGGTGGGAATCTCGATCCAACGGGATTCCCCCTTGGCGCATTGCTGGATCACCGGGAAGTAGAGGGTCTTGCCCGGCGTATCCGGCAGCTTCGCCACGATGACGAACTCGTCATAGAAGTCATCCGGCAGATTGCCCTTGGTCCAGTCGATCTCGCGCACATCCTCGGTGAGCTTCGTGCCTTCGTAGTCCACGGGAGTCGCGAGCTTCTCGGCCACGGTCGTGAGGGTCCAGCCGAATTTCGGCATCGGCTTGGCCCGCATCACGCCTTCGGGGATGCGCACGCGCAGGCCCACGGTGGGTGAGCCGGCACAGCCATGAGGCACCATGAACACGAGCTTGAAGCTGGAATCGGCGGGTGCCTTGTCGGTCTCCAGCTCGATATGGGCGAAGGCGGGCGCGGCGGCGTGAAGCATGGCCGCGAGGCGCGCGGTGGATAGGGATAGTTTCATCAGTCTGGTCCCTGGTCTGAATGCAAGAACGCGCGCGGACCCGGAGGGCCGGCGTGGCGATCGGATTGAGCAATGGTTCAGACGAAGGGCGGGCCGCGGGGCTGGGTAGGAGAAAGGGCGAAGGCATGGAAGCCGTCGCGATCGGGCGCCGGCGCTTTGACCCAGGCGATGACGAGAGGGGCCGACGCCGGCGGAGCGCTGGGCGGCAGCAGGTTCCCGGTCTGCTGCAATGCCCAGCAGACCGGGCAGTGATGGTGGATCATCGGGCTCTGTTGGCCCTGATGGGGCATCGCCATCCCGGGCTCGCAGAGGGCACCATCTCCCCCGGGCGTGCTGGTCTGACCCGGCATCGGCGCGTCCTGCGCGCTGGCCGGCTGGGGCATCGCCAGAAAGGGCAGGAGAAGCTGCAGGGTGAGGGCGAGAACAGCGCCGAGGCGCCCGAACTGGCGCAGGAGGCCGGGCCTTGCCCGCTCCGCGGTTACGCATAAATGCTGCCGCCGCTTACCCATGGAAATCGGCCGAACGGAAAAGGGCCGTTACTATAGCGGTTCCGTGACGCGGCGCATCAGGCTCAGTTCTTCTGCATCCCGGCCACCAGCTTGGGCAGGTTGTTCTTGAACATGTCGACATAGGTCGGCGCCGGCCCGCCGGGCGGCGAGAGGGCATCGGAGAAGAGCGCGCCGCCGAGTGGCACACCGGTCTCCTGGGCGATTGTCTGCATCAATTGCGAGCTGGTGATGTTCTCCAGGAAGAGGGCCTTGATCCTCTCCCGCCGGATCTGGTCGATGAGCTTGGCGAGGCCGCCGGCGGTGGGCTCCGCATCGGTGCTGATGCCCTCCGGCGCCAGGAAGGTGACGCCATAGGCGGCGCCGAAATAGCCGAAGGCGTCGTGGGTAGTGATCACCCGGCGCTTGGCTGCCGGCACCCGGGCGATCTCCTTTCGGACCCAGGCGTCGAGGGCCGCGAGGGTCGCGTCGTAGCGCTGGGCCCGGGCGTTGAAATAATCCGCATCGGCCGGATCGGCAGCAGCAAGCGCATCGGCGATGTTGCGGACATAGAGCCGGCCATTGGCGAGATCCTGCCAGGCATGGGGATCGGTTACGCCGGTGCCCTCCGCCTCCATCAGGCGGGGATGCACCCCTCGGCTCGCGACCGCGACAGTGCCCTTGTAGCCAGACGCTTCGATCAGCCGCTCCATCCATTTCTCGAGGCCGAGGCCGTTGACGATGACGAGATCGGCACGGCCCAGCGTCCCGGCGTCGTTTGGCGTCGGCTCGAAGCTGTGGGCGTCGCCGTCGGGCCCGACCAATGTGTGGACCTCGGCCTTGTCGCCGGCGACCTCCTGGACGATCTCGCCCAGCACGCTGAAGCTGGCGACGATATCGAGGGTCTTGGCCTCGGCGCCGACGGGCGAGAGAGCGAGCAGGATCGCGATGAGGACAAGCTTCCTCATCGGGTATCCGCGGGCAGCCTGTGATGGTGGGGTGCCGGGAAGTAGCGCTTGACGATGCCATCCCGCCTGCCGAGCAGGATCGAGCCAATATAAGCGATGCCGGCGACGAGGATGATGGCCGGCCCCGAGGGCAGGTTCAGGTGATAAGAGAGCAGCAGCCCGGCATATCCCGAGGCGAAGGCGATGCCGGCCGCGACGAGGAACAGGCTCCAGACCTCTGCCGCCCAGAAGCGGGCCGCCGCCGCCGGCAGCATCATCAGCCCCACGGCCATCAGGGTGCCCAGCGCCTGGAAGCCCGCCACCAGGTTCAGTACCACCAGCGCCAGGAACAGGATGTGATAGCGCGAGCCGGCCGCGCCCAGCGCCCGCAGGAATACCGGATCGAAGCATTCCGCGACCAGGGGCCGATAGATCAGCGCCAGAGTGAAGAGGCTCACCGTCGCGATGCCTGCGACCAGCAGCAGGCTCGCATCGCTGACCCCGAGGATGGTGCCGAAGAGCACATGCAGCAGGTCGATGCTGGAGCCCTTGAGGGAGACGAGCAGCACGCCCAGCGCCAGGCTGATGAGATAGAAGCCTGCCAGGCTCGCATCCTCGCGGATGCTGGTGGCGCGGGAGACGAGGCCCGCGAGCAGCGCAACCGCCAGCCCGACCACGAGGCCGCCGGCGCTCATGGCCCAGAGGGAGAGGCCCACCGCGAGGAAGCCGATGGCCGCGCCGGGCAGGATCGCGTGGGACATGGCATCGCCCATGAGGCTCATCCGGCGCAGCACGAGGAAGACGCCGATGGGACCCGAGCCGAAAGAGAGCGCAAGACAGGCGACGAGCGCCCGGCGCATGAAGCCATAGGCGGCGAAGGGCTCGATCAAGGCCGAATAGAGGTGGATCATCGCCGCCGCCGGGAAAGAGGCACGATCTTGCCGGCCGGCTCGGCCTCGGGATCACGCCAGCCAAGCGCGATCTGCCGCGCGCGCTCCAGCATCTCGGGCGTCAGCACCTCGGCCGTGCGGCCCCAGGCCACCAGCTCGCGCGCCAGCAGCAGGGTTTCGGGGAAATGGGCGCGCACCTGCTCGAGATCATGGAGCACGGCTATGACCGTGCGTCCCTCCCCATGCCAGCGCTGCACCAGAGCCAGGAGATCTCCGGTCGTGCGCTGGTCGATGGCGGCGAAGGGCTCGTCCAGCAGGATGGCGCGCGACTCTTGCAGAGAGAGGCGCGCGAAGAGAACGCGCTGAAGCTGGCCGACGGAGAGGCTTCCGATTCCCGCTTCTCCCAGCCCCGCTAGGTCCACTGCCGCGAGCGCCCCTTCGACGCGGGCCGCCATTGCGCCGTCCATGCCGCGGAACACGCCGATCCGGCGCCACAGGCCGAGCGCCACGGTATCGGCCACGGTTATGGGAAAGCTGCGGTCGAGCTCCGCCTGCTGCGGCAGATAGGCAAGATCGGCTCTCGACATCAGGCCGAGGGAGACGCGGCCCGCATCGGGGCGGAGGATGCCGATGATGGCCTTCAGCAGGGTGCTCTTGCCGGCACCGTTCGGCCCGACCACCGCCGTCAGGCTGCCGGCCTCGAAGCACCCGCTTAGATGATGCACCGCCGGCCGGCGGTCATAGGCGACCGTCAGATCGTCGATCTCGATGCGGGAGGTGCGCGCCGGCATTGGCCGTCAGAGAATTGCCCAGGCGACGGTGAGCCAGAGCAGGGCCGCTGCGGCGCCGGCGATTGCCAGGCGCTGCCCGACGCTCATGCCGAGGGGGGATCGGATCATGCGGCCTTCGCCTCCTTGATGGAGGTGAAATGTTATAACGTAACATCATCGATTGGCAAGCGTGCGACACACAACGATGTGCGCCACACGATGCTGTACGGCGGCCGCATCGAAGAGGCGGGGCATTGCGGGCGCCGTCCCTTGCGCCATACTACGCCTCCCTTCAACGGAGCAGATCCCCACATGAAGCCGATGCGTCTCGCCTTGCTCCTGGCCGTCCTCCTCGCCGCCGGCACCGCGGCGGCCGATCAGGCGGCGCCGGTGACGGTCAAGACCCTGATTACCACCGACAAGACCGTGCTCGGCCAGAAGCTGGTCCTGCCCAAGCGCGATCCCGTGCTCATCGTCTCGACCTATGAGATCGCACCCGGCGCCCGGCTGCCGCGCCATGAGCATCCCTTTTCCCGCTACGCCTATGTGCTGCAGGGGGATCTGACGGTGGAATTCGATGGCGGCCTGCAAAAGCAGTATCACGCCGGCGATTTTATCGTGGAGGCGGTGGGCAGCTGGCACTTCGGCATGAATCCCGGCAAGCTGCCGGCGCGCCTGCTCGTCATCGACCAGGTGGAGGCAGGCCAACCGGCGACCATTCTGGCCAAATAGTGTCCGTCTCCGGGGAGCAGGGGGAATGACGCAAGCGCAACGTTGCGAGGTGGCGGCCTGGATCCTGGCGGCCATGGGCCTGGTGGGCGTTATTCAGCTCCGGCTTCTGGCCGCCTTGCTGGCGGGTCTTCTGGCCTTCGAGCTGGTGGAGATCGCGGCGGCTCGGCTGCGCCACGCCGGCATGCGCTATTCCGTCGGGCGCATCGCCGCCCTCGTCATCCTCTGGCTCATCATCGCCGTGCTGGTGCTGCTTGCCGTGCTGGGGCTCCTGGCCCTTCTCAACGACCGCTCGGAGAGCCTTCCATTGCTGATGCAGAAGATGGCCGATGTCGTCGACACGGCCCGCAGCCAACTGCCGGATTGGGCCCAGGCCTATCTTCCTTCCAACTCCCAGGAGCTCGAGGATGCGGCGGCCACCTGGCTGCGGGGCCGGGGCGGAGCCGCAATCGCAACGGCCCAGGCGCTGGGCCATGTCTATGGCTATGCGGCGGGGCTCGACATGACCCGGCGCGACCTTCAGGCCGATGCGAAGAAGACCGGCCGGCCCTGGGACATGAGCAAGGGGTTCGATTTCTCCGCACCCATTGGCGAGATCGCCCCGGCCGCGCGCATCGGCCATCCTGCCCAGGGCCGGATCGAGCTCAAGGTCAACGGCCGCACGCGCCAGGTCTCGGATCTCAGCCGCATGATCTGGAGCGTCGCCGAGACGATCGCCTATCTCTCCCGACTTGTCCGCCTCGCCCCCGGGGACCTCATCTTCACCGGTACGCCCGAAGGGGTGGCGGCAGTCGTCCCCGGCGATCTCCTGGGCGGCGTGATCGACGGCGTCGGCAGCGTCAGGACCTGCATCGTCTGAGGCCGGCTCACGTCGCGGCGAGGTCTCGATCGACCAGCCGCTTATAGGCAGCGACCAGCGCGTCGCCCTCGGCGCGCTCCACGGAGATGGCGAGCCGCATCGTCGCCTCGCCGAGCTGCATGATCAGGAAGGCCGATGTGGCGAGCGCCGCGCGGTCGGCCGCGGGCCGTAGCCGGGCCAGGGCCTGGGCGAGAATGGCGCCGTTCGCCCGGCTGTCAGCGAGCTCGATCTCGCGCAGCGCCTTGTCGGCCTGGGTCCCGGACCAGATGTCGCGCATCACCGGCTCGGCCAGGAACAGGGCGTAATAGGTGTCGACGAGCCCCATGAAGGCCGCGCGCAGCTCCTTCATGCTGCGCGGCGTTGCGAGGGCGGCCGCGATGCAGGCCCGCCCCGCGGCGTTATAGCGCTCGGCAAGCTGGCGGATGATCGCCGCCTTGTCGGGGAAATACTGGTAGAGCGAGCCGATCGAAACCCCGGCCCTCTCGGCAGCCTCCCCCATGCGCATGGCGTCGCTGCCCCTCTCGGCAATGAGCGCCGAAGCCGCCGCCAGGATCCGCTCGACGCGCTCGCGGCTTCGGCGCTGGTTGGGTTCGCGACGCAGGGCGATGGACATGGAATCTCCGAACAGAGAGCGATTTCCGATTGACGAACAGAATATGAGGATTTATCACATTAATAAATGTGAGGATTGCTCATATTCGGATGGAGGACGCCATGATCGACCGCCTGCTCTTCGCCCTTGCCTTCTTCTCCGCTCTCGGCTCGGGCGTGATGGCCGGGCTCTTCTTCGCCTTTTCGGCCTTCGTGATGACGGCCCTCGGCCGCCTCGCGCCCGCTTCCGTCATCGCCGCCATGCAATCGATCAATGTCACGATCCTGAACCCGGTCTTCTTCACCGTGTTCTTCGGGACAGTCGCAACATCACTCCTGCTCGGGGTCGCTGCCATCCTCAAATGGGGCGAGCCCGCATCCCTCTATCTTCTCGCCGGCAGCCTGCTCTACATCCTCTGCAGCCTGCTGGTGACCATCTTTTTCAACGTGCCGCTGAATGACGGCATCGCAGCCGTGGCGCCGGACAGCGCCGAGGGTGCCGCCACCTGGGGCCACTACCTCGCCGCTTGGATGCCCTGGAATCACCTCCGGACGATCGGCTGCCTGGCGGCGACCGCTGCCTTCATCCTTGCGCTCTGCCATCAGATGCGCGAGTTCGGTGCGGGGTGAGGCTGCCGAACCCCGCTCCGTCCGAGGTTACAGGTTCGTCCGCCGATAGCCCCGGCTGACGACGGCCGATATCTCGCCTTGCAGCCAGACCAGATCCCGGGCCTTTTCGCCGAAGCGCTCGGGCCGGAAGGCCGCCGCATCGAAGGGAGAATTCGTTTCTGCCAGGATATCGGCGATCAGATGACCTGCCGCGGCCGAGTAGGTGACGCCGCCGGAGTTCATGGCCGTCGAGACATGGAGGCCATCGATTCCGGATATCGGCCCGATCAACGGCGCGTTGTCGGGGGTGAAGGATTCCGGCCCATTGACGAAGCGGCGGATCGGCGCCGTCTCCAGCGCTGGAAAGATCGCGACCGCCTTCTCGAAATAGGGCGCGAACTTGTCCCATGCCGGGGGAAACAGCGTGAAGGCGAAGGGCTCCGGCAGGGAGGCCGCGTCGATGGTCTTGGCGTCCTCGTCGAATGCGCCGACCATCATGGCGCCGATCTCCTCGCGGCCATAGAGCAGGTCTTCGGGCGCCACGAAGGAGGGCGTTTCGCGCGCCAGCCGGGGCGCGACATCGGCGATGACGTAGAAGTGCTCGCAGGCCCATTGCGCCAAATGAACCTCCACCGCCGCCAGCAATGCGCGCGACCACAGCCCCGCGGCGACCACGACCTCGTCGGCCTCGATCGGCCCGGTCGATGTTTCGACCCCGCGCACGCGTCGGCCGCGAATG
>DATFRE010000588.1:0-8629 GCA_035263545.1 Dongiaceae bacterium | reverse complement strand
CAAGATAACTCCAGCGCCAATCCGTGCGGGTGAGAAGGGCTGCGACCAGGGGCACCATCAGGAGCTGGCCCGCGGTGGAGCCCGCCGTCGCCGTGCCGACGGCAAGCCCCCGGTTCTCCTCGAAGCGCAGGCTGACGATGGTCGAGACCGCATGGGTCGCCGCCATGCCGAAGCCGATCCCCGCCAGCCCGCCGAATCCGACGAGGAACTGCCAGGGCGCCTGCACGGCCGATGAGGGCCCCATGCCCGCGGCGATCGCCACAAGCCCGCCGCAGAGCAGAAACCGGGCGCCATAGCGGTTGATCAGATTGCCCGCGACGGGCGCCACGGCCGCCGTGACGATGAGGGCCAGCGCCCCACCGCCGGACAAGAAGCCTCGCGTCCAATGCAGATCGCGCTCCAGATAGGGCATGGAAAGCCCCAGTACGGCGCGCGCCGCGAAGGAGACGCTGAGCACGAGAAAGCAGATGGCGACCAGGTTCCAGCCGCCGAAGGCGCCGCGCGATTGCATGGGGCGGGAGCCTAGCGGCTCACTGCAACCGCCGCACCATATTCCCGCCCCCACTTCCCCTTGCCCTCTCCCGCGCATTGAAGCGGGAGACGGCAGAGATCCAAATCAGCCCAGCGCGCCGAGGGTGTGGTAGATGCCGACGCTGCTGCGGCGCAGGAGCTCGTGCAGGCCCGCCAGCGGCTGGAAGATGCGAGCATGCTCCTGCTCGTAGGACTGGTTCGCATCGCTGCGGTAGGTCGCAGGCTCGCCGAAATCGCCGGCCGTGCCCGCATCGTCGATCTTGGGGAAGATGAGGGCGAGGCGGCGGAGCGAATCCTCGATGTCCAGATGCAGGACATTGCCGATCAGCTCATCCCAGGTCACCCCATGCTGGTCGCTGAAGTCCGGGATGTGGGTCGCCAGCCGGAAGATGCGCTGGATCAGGGCGATCTTGATGCCGTGGAGCAGACGCAGATTGGTCCGCGCCTCGGGGCCGAGGGCCGCAGTCAGCGCGTCGGCCGGCGGCTCCGCCGCGCGGCAGGCGGCGAGCTCGCGCTCGAGATCGAGCAGATCGTGCTCAAGCAGACGCAGGATCCGGGTGAGCCGTGCATGGCGGTCGGCCTGTTCCAGGAATCCCGCGACCTGGCGGCGCTCCGCTGCGAGCGCGGGCTCCGTCACATGTGCGGCTTCCCGGCGCCAGAGCGTGGGATCCAGCGTGTCGATATAGGCGCGCAGCACATCGCCATCGCTGAAGGCGAGCGCCCATTCCACCATGGCGAAGAGGCGCCGGAAGCGCGGCGATTCGCGATAGAAGCGCTGGAGCTTGTGGGGGTCCTTGGCGGCCGCCTGCCCCATGCCGCCCAGCGTGTTCGCGAGCAGGCCCAGTTGCTGCAGGATGCTGTTATGGGGAATGGCGCGCAGCTGGCTGGGATGCGAGAGATCGACATGGCGCGCCGCCCCCTCATGCTGGCGCTTCTGCGCCCGCGAGCCCGCGGGATAGAGCATGTTCACGCCATAGGCGTCGAGCAGTGCGGCGAAATTGGGGTCGTTCATCATCCGCTCGTTGAACTGGCGAACGGTGATGAAGAACTCGGTCACATAGTCCCAGTCGTCATAGAGCGGATCATCGGCGGCTTCGGCGGCCGGCGAGAGCGCGAATTCCAGCACCCGCGAGAGGGTGGCGAGCGCCATGGGATCGCCGAGAAAATGGAGGAAGCCGTCGCCGCCCTGGAAGCTCACCTCCTGCTTCACATGGAGGCCCGCCTCGGCGAAGCGCCGGCGCGAGGCGTCCGAGGCGACATAGGCGAGACGGTCGGCAAAGCTCGAGGGATGGGCACCGCGCCCGATGGATTCGCCGTGAGTGTCGAAGATCACGAGCTCGATATCGGCGAAGCCGAGGCGGGTCATGAGCTGGGTCAGGCGCTGGCGCAGCTGCTCGACCGTGGCGGCCACGGTGGTCTGGCCCAGCTGCCGGCCAGCATCGGAGAAGCCGGTCTGGATGCAGAGCCGCCCGCGGCGGCGGACATAGGCCGCGTAATGCGGGTTGGCGAGACAGTCCTCGATCACCTTGATGCTGCGCTCGAAGGCCTTCGTGGTCTCGAATAGCGGCGAGATGTCGAGTTTGCCTTCGATGCCGAAGAGCCGCGCGAAATAAAGCGCCGTCAGCAAGGTGAAAGAGGTCTCGCATTCGGCGATCAGGAAGCGGATCGGCGTCGTGCCGTCGACATATTTCAGGATCTGGGCGCAGAGCATCATCAGCCGCTTCGCCGAGGCCCGCTCGGCGAAGAGCGAGCCGAAATTGATGCTAGCCGGCGCCACGCCGTCGAGCAGCCGGCCGATACTCGCGAGATAGGAGCGCCGATGGGCGGGATCGTCGGGCGGTGCCTCCATGCCGATGGTCTTGCGGATGGCGTTGTGGATCTGCGTGGCGTTGAGCCGGACATGGATATGGGCGAGACCGAGGCCATGGCCCGCCATCTCCGCCCGGAGCACAAGGAGGCGCCGGGCGATATCGTCATCGGCCACCGTCGCCAGGGCCGCGTCGATCAGCTCGATCAGCGGCGCGGTGCTGGTCAGCCGCCCCGGCCGGCCGGCATGCATGCGCTGCGCCGCCTGCTCCAGCCGGGCCCGCGCACCGGCGGCCGAGCGACTCACGGCCTGGAAATCGACGATTTCCGTGCGGGCCTCGCGGTTGGTGGCGGCGAGCAGCTTGTCGATCTCGGTGAGGGCCCGGCGCTCCGGGCTGCCGGGCGCGAGCTCGTCCAGCAGTGCCACCACCTCGCCGCGGTAGTAGCCGATCTGGGCCACCAGCAGCTCCAGGCGGCGCACCAGGCTGTCGCTCCACTTGATGTCGGAACGGCCATCCATGTCATAGCCGACCCAGCTCGCGATGGTCACCAGGCGGGGCCTCAGCTCGCGCCAGCGTGCGGGATAAGCCTGCCGCGCAACATCGACGGCGATGCCGAAGACGTGGCGCAGCGCCGCCTGGAGATGGCCGATGGCCTCCACTGAGAGCGCATGCTCGGCACCGAGATCGATGCCGCGGGATGGGCGATGTTCCAGCCGCGCCGCCTGATCGATCAGCCGGTTGCGCTCGGCGGGCGAGAGCGGCACGCCTGTCGGGCTGCGCCCACTTGCGAGCTGGGCGGCGATGCGCAGCAGCTCGGGCGTCAGCGCGAAGGTCGGATGGGCGGTCATGACGATGCCGAAATGCTCGCGCTCGAGGATGGCCTGGAACTCGTCGAAGCCACGGTCCTCGGCGAGGCCGGCGATCAGGGCGCCGAGACGCTCGCCATTGGTGCGAGGGTCGCATTCTCCGAGGCGCCCGCCCAGGCGCTCCGACCGATCGATGAAGGCGGCAAGCACCAGGCGCTGAATCAGCTGCTCCAGAACGCCGAGGCTGAGCTCGCCCTTGTCCAGGCGCCGGCCGATATCGAGGGCCAGAAGCTGGATCGGATTGGCATAGGGATCATCGGCGGCCTGGCGGGTGAGCTCGCCAAGCCGAGTGGCCAAGCGCCGGTGCCAGCCGGCATGGTCGCTGTCGTCCGGCGGGGGAAAGCAGCAAAGGGTCCCGGGCAGGAGGGCGGCGCCATCCTCCTGGCCGAGGCGGTCAAGGGCCGCGCGCGCCAGCGCGGGCCGTCCGGCAGTCGAGCGCTCTGAGACAGCCGCCGCCATTCTCCCCAGACCTCGCTTAGAGAGAAGCCTCGCGGAAGCTTAGGGAAGACCTTCGTTTGCTGCAATGCGGCGATGCGGCGCGGCCGCCCGCGCGGTGTGTCAGTTCGCACCCACCATCGCCGTCGCAAGCCGGTCGGCGATGAGAGCATTGCCGGCGGCGTTGAAATGATCGCAGTCGACGAAGATATCCTCTGCCTTGTCGCGGAAGACAGCGGAAAGATCGAGGGTCCGGATCCCCTCCCCCTTCAGGCCCTGGAGCGCGCCGCTCATGCCGGGCCAAGCGGCGCGGATGGCGTCCCGGATGCCCGGGGAATGGCGGCGGCAGACCCCGTCGGCATAGGCGTAGTCGGCGCTCATCCGCGTGAAATCCGCCGTATAGAGGTTCGGATCCAGGGCGGTCAGGAAGCGCGCCCCATGGACCTTGGCGAGCTCGGCCATGCGCCGCTGGCTCGCGGCATACCCCTCGACAGTCTGGTGGATCAGATCCTGAAGCCGGGCGGGATCGGCGAGATGGGGAGGCGCCTGGCGCAGCGCCCCTTCCGTCGCCCGGCCGCTCAACCAGACCCTGAGCCAGCGATAGATGTTGAGGGGGAAGTAATCATGGAGCAGGCGGCCGACCAGGCCGTGGCCCACCGCCGAGGGTGCGCCGGGAGTCGCCTGGTAGACGCCGCGCACGACATCGAGGCCACCGCCGAGGAGGATGACCCAATCGGGCTTCAGCCCTTGGTCCAGCTCATATTGCAGGCGCCAGAGCTCCTGCAATGAGCCGACGCTCTGGACGCCGGCGTTGTAGACGACATAGGCATGGGCGGGGTCCAGCGCGTCGAGGCGCCCGGCCAGAAGGCTGGCGATGGTGAGGTCGTCCGGCACCTCCGTGCCGTAGACCTGGGAGGCGCCGAGCAGCAGCACGGTCACCGCCGGCCGCCCCTGCGCCGGCGGATTGGCGGTGCGCCGGTAATGCGCGCCGGTGGGCGGCAGCGCCTCGACATTGAAATAGCGCCCTTCGCGCAGCGGCTCCCACATCAGGGGCTCGCCCGGGACCGCCTCGAGAAAGTCATTGCGGACGTATTCCCGGGCGAATGCCGGCGAGATGTAGGTCTGCTGCCGCAGCGCCGGGATCCGGTTGAAATCGGGAATGGCCGGATGGGGCTGGCCGAAGATCGCGGCGACGGCGAAGTCGAGGAGGATATAGAGGCCGAAGGTGATCCCGAGGATGACGAGAGCCTTGCGCAGGAAGCTCATCGCGCTGACTCAAGTGGCATAGGCGAATCTTTTGAAATCAGCGGAATAGCGCGCCTCGATGACATCGGGAATCGGCGGCGCGAAGGCGATCGCGGCGCTGGAGTTGAGGCGGGGCAGCTCGAGCTCGCCTCCGAGCCGCCGGCAGATCTCGGGCCAGTCCGCCGACAAGTTCTCCAGATGTCCGACAAAGTCGAGCCGGGCACGGCAGATGCGATCGAACCAGAAACCCTGGGAGACGAAATGCCGGTCCGCAAGGCGGTCCGGGATCCCTGCGATGTTAGCGCAGACCGCCTCGAAGCTGTCCTCGGCCCCAAAGACCCCGCCAAGATAACTCCCATAGTCGAAGGCCCTGCCCTCGAGCTTCGGGCGCAGGAACTTGTCCTTGTAGAAGGAGACCACACGGCCGATGGGATGGCGCACGAAGGTGAAGCAGAAATACTCCGCCGGCACTTCGGCGAAGCGGGTGCGCCGGAAGGCGAGCACCGCCGGATGATTGTGGCGATAGCCCTCGACCGGCCGGCCCGTCGCCGCTTCGGTGAGCGCCACCTGAATCGAGGAGCAGGCGACCTTGGGATTGACCACATAACAGGTCCTGAGCGCATCGGAGACCCAGAGCTCCGGCTGCTCATAGGCGCCCAGCGGCAAGAGCCGCGACAGCGGATAGAGCGCCGAGATCGCCCGGCGCCTCAGATAGGCCCGGCGGTCGTCCCACCGCGTCATTCCGCCAACCTCTCCCGGATGCGTCTTTCCCCGGAATCTCTATATGGTGCCGGGCAAATATGAAATAGATAGCGGCCATGCGCCTCTCCCTCATTGTTGCCTGTCTCAATGCGCGAGCGATGCTGCTGCGCTGCCTCGCGAGCATCGCCCGCCAGGACCATCCCGATGTCGAGCTCATCGTGGCGGATGGCGGCTCCACGGACGGGACGGTCGAGCTGCTTAAGGCTTGGAAAGCCGCACCCGTCATCAGCTATCAGTGGTTCAGCGCGCCGGATGACGGCATCGCCGATGCCTGGAACAAGGCGGTCGAGCGCGTCAGCGGTGCCTGGGTGCTCTTCCTCGGCGCCGATGACGTGCTTGCGGCCCCGGGCACCCTCTCCCGGGCCGCGGAGCGCCTCGCCGCCCTGCCCGCCGCCGCGCGGGTCGCCTATGGGCAGGTGGCCCTGGTCGATACAGAGGGCCAGCGGGTGGATCTGCTGGAGCGGCCTTGGTCACCCGCGGATTTTCACGGCTGCCGCTACAACCTGCCCCACCAGGCGGTCTTTCACCACCGCTCGCTCTTCAACGAATTCGGGCCCTTCGATACCCGCTTCCGTATCGCGGCGGATTTCGACTTCCTCCTCCGGGTGCTGGCCCGTGACGAACCGGCCTATCTCCCCGGCCTGACCGTGACCCATATGCAGGTCGGCGGCCTCTCGAGCACCCGGCGGAACGCCCCGGGGGTCGTGCGAGAGGAGATCCGGCTCTATCGCCGGCATGTGGGCGGCGTGCCCTGGGTGCTGCTCTGGTGGCTGGTCAAGGCCTGGGGCAAGGCAGGGCTCCATCGCCTGGGCGGCGACCGGCTGGCTCTGCCAGTCACCAATCTCTATCGCCGGCTGGTGCGCGGCCAGGCACCGTTGCGCTACTAGGGAGGCCGCGCCGCCATGGTTGTGGTATTAATGCGCCATTAAGCTACGACTCCAGCAACCCATGTCCGACCCTGTCGTCTCGATCATCATGCGCACCCAGGACCGCCCGCTGACCCTGGACCGGGCGTTACGAAGCATCCTGGGGCAGCGCTTCCAGGACTGGGAAACGGTCATCGTCAGCGATGCGGGCAATCTCAAAGTCATCAATCAAGTCCTGGCGCGCTACGGCGAGGCGCTCGGCGGACGCTGCCGCCTGCTGCACCGGGAAGTCAGCACGGGCATGGAGGCGGCGAGCAATTTCGGCGTGACCCACAGTCGCGGCCGCCATGTCGTCCTCCATGATGACGACGACAGCTGGCATCCCGACTTCCTCTGGGCGACGGTCGGTTTCCTGAAGGCCGCCGGCTCCCGATGGCAAGGGGTGATCTCGGGGACGGAGCTGATCTTCGAACGCATCCATTCGGATTGCATCGAGGAGCTGCGCCGGGGGTTCATGAGGCAGCCGCCCTTCGACCTGACCGCCGCCGCCCTGCGCCGGCGCAACCACTTTCCCCCCATCTCCTTCGTCTTCGACCGGGAAGCCTGGCAGACCGCCGGCGGCTATCGCGAGGATCTGAGGGCTCTGGGTGATTGGGACTTCAACGTCCGCTTCGCCAGCCGCTTCCGGATCGGCCAGATCCCCGATGTGCTGGCCTACTGGCACCACCGGCCGCGGACCGCCGGGCGGCCCCGGGCCTATGCCAATTCTCCCTATCGCGATCACATGGAATGCCTGATGCGCCTCAAGCGGGAATGGGGCGAGGCGGCGCCCCTCTGGCGCTATCTCCTGTGGTGGCGGTACTGAGGACGACATTGAGTTCGCGGGGGCTTTGCAGGCCCGCGGCCGGTCTGCTATAAGCCCGCCTTCGCTGGTCCGGGGTAGCTCAGCGGTAGAGCAATCGGCTGTTAACCGATCGGTCCTCGGTTCGAATCCGAGCCCCGGAGCCAGAAATATCAATGGGTTAGATGGGATAAGCCAACCTATTTCTGCTCCGAAATCGATCGGGGCAACGCCCGGGGCAACATGGAACTGGGTTCAGTCGTCGGCGATGTGGCCGCACCATCTAGTATCGAGCGCAACTCGCTCCTTCTAAGGCCCGATACCCTTGCCTTCTTCATTGATGATTCCGGTGACCAAGTTCTTGGCGACCCCGGCAATCCACTGTTCGCCCTGGGTGGCGTCTCCGTCATGGGATCCGACTACGCCGCCGTTGCCGGCGCATGGAGTCAGGCCACGGCCACCATCTCTCGACCGAAAGGGCGACTTCACTTTTCAGAACGGCAGCGCGGTCTTGGACGTTCAAACAAGCTTCAGATCCATAAGCTGCTGGCTTCCCGGCCGATAGGGCGCTTCGCTGCAATTGCGACGCGTGACTCCGTTCTAGCCGGCACCACGATCGAGGATGTGGTGCTCGGATCGCTAAAAAAGCGATTGGAAGAATTGCTCAGCTGGTCCAGCTGCCGGAGCATCGCCTTGGTGTTCGAGGAATCGGCCCGGCTGAAAGCAGCGGTGCACCGCCATTTCGACGGAATGAAGGTGCAGGCCGACGACGCTGAGGTTCCCCACGTTTGCTGCTGGATGCCGAAGTCGGCAGGCGTGCCGCTGCTCGAATTGGCCGATTGGTTATTGCACACAGTGGCAGCGCAGGTACGCCATAAATCCCAGAACAGCCACACGGATGATTTCTGCGCAGCCTTCCACTCGGTAAATCCGAAGCTCGCAAGCTATGTTCAAATCGGGACGGCTTTTCCCAATTCCCTCCGGGAAGGACATGGTAGCGGACCGTTAGAGAGTGGCTTCGCCCGCGCACTTCCGGTGGCCGCTGGGCACACGGATCGTGCAGCGGGACACTCCTGGGCATAATGCCTGCGCCCATCTGCCAGCTCAGCGGTCCGGGGTCTTTGATCCCTTGAGGGGCATCTTCTTCAGGCAGTCTACAACGACATCGTTACTGTATTGCCAGGGCCGGTGTAGATCATTAGCCAATCTGCCAACACGTCGCGACCCAGCAAGCCGTGATGTCCATGCGCTGAATAGTTTCCATCCGTAACTGCA
>DATFRE010000587.1:0-3623 GCA_035263545.1 Dongiaceae bacterium | reverse complement strand
GCCCGACCCAAATCACTACACCACGGCCCGCGACCTCGAGATCCTCGCCCGCCACCTGATCGCCGACTACCCCGAGTACTACCACTACTTCTCTGAGCTGAATTACACCTATCACGGCATCAAGCAGGGCAACCGCGACCCCCTGCTCTACAAGAATGTCGGTGCCGACGGCATCAAGACAGGTCACGCCGAGGGCCCAGGCTATAGCCTCGTCTCCTCCGGCCAGCAGAACGGACGGCGCATCATCATGGTGGTGCAGGGTCTGGATTCGAAGCAGTCGCGCTCCGACGAGGCGCTGCAGCTCTACCAATGGGCCTTCCGCAACTTCGACGACGTGACGGTGGCCAAGGCGAATACGGCGCTGGTCCAAGCGCCCGTCTGGCTGGGCGCTTCGGAGACTGTCGGGCTGGGTCCCAAGAGCGACCTGGTGGTTACCCTGCCGCGAGATGCGAAAGGCAAGCTGAAGGCGACGGCGGTCTTCGACGGGCCGCTGGCCGCTCCGCTCGCCGCCGGCCAGCAGGTCGGCACGCTCCGGCTCGAAGCCCCCGGCATGGCGCCGATGGAGGTGCCGATGGTCACCACCTCGGCCGTGGAGCGGCTCGGCGCCTTCGGCCGCATGATCGCCGCGGCCAAATACCTGATCCGAAGCTGAGACCGGCGTCTTGGCTGAGCGCGGCCGATTCATCACGCTCGAGGGCGGCGAGGGAGCAGGCAAATCGACCCAGGCGCGCCGGCTCGCCGCGGCGCTGCGCACAGCGGGATTCGATGTGCTCGAGACCCGCGAGCCCGGCGGCTCGCCGGGCGCCGAGGAGATTCGCCGGCTGCTCACCACCGGCGAGGCGGGGCGATGGTCGCCCATGGCCGAGACCCTGCTGCATAGCGCCGCGCGTGCCGATCATCTGCGCCGCACCGTGCGGCCGGCGCTTGCGGCCGGCCGCTGGGTCGTCTCCGACCGCTTCGCCGATTCGACCCTGGCCTATCAGGGCTATGGCCATGGCCTCGATCGGGATTTTATCGGCGCGCTCAGCCAGGCGGTCGTCGATGGGCTGGAGCCCGCGCTGACCCTGGTCTTCGATCTGCCCGTTGAGCAGGGGCTCGCCCGGGCCGCTGGCCGGGCCGGGTCCGAGGATCGGTACGAGCGGATGGATCGCGGCTTTCACGAAGCGCTCCGCCGGGGTTATCTCGCCATCGCCGCGGCAGCCCCGGCGCGTTGCGCTGTGATCGATGCCAGCGGGGATGAGGAGGCGACCTGGGCGCTGGTGAGATCGGCCGTCGCAGCCCGGCTCGGCCTGGAGCTCGTCTGATGGAACCGCGCGAGAATCCGAATCTGGTCGATCAGGGATTGGCCGAGCGCGCATTGCTCGAAAGCGCGCGCTCGGGCCGGCTGGCACATGCTTGGTTGCTCACCGGGCCGCAGGGCGTGGGCAAGGCGACGCTGGCTTTCCGCTTCGCGCGCTATCTCCTGGCGGGCGATGCCGAGGAAAGCGGCGGCCTCTTCCAGATGCCCCGCCCCGAAGGGCTCGCGGTCGATCCCGGCCATCCTGTCTTCCGGCGCGTTGCGAGCGGGGGCCATGCGGATCTGCGGGTACTGGCACGGGGTGTCAACCCCAAGACCGGAAAGCCGCGCAGCGAAATCGTCGTCGACGAGGTGCGCGAGGCGATCGCTTTCCTCAGGCTCACCCCTTCGGAGGGCGGCTGGCGTGTCGTCATCGTCGATGGCGCGGAGGACATGAACCGCAACGCCCAGAACGCCCTGCTGAAGGTGCTGGAGGAGCCGCCCGCACGCGCGGTGTTGCTGCTGGTCTGCCATGCGCCGGGCCGGCTCTTGCCGACCATACGCTCGCGCTGCCGGCGTCTCGATCTCCGGCCACTCTCCGCTACCACCATCGCCCGGCTCATCGGGGAGCGGTTGCCGGAGCTGCCTGAGGCCGATCGCGCTTTGGCGGCGGGGCTGGCGGAGGGGAGCATCGGGCGGGCGCTCGCGATCCTGGAGGCGGGCGGGGTCGAGCTCTATCGCGATCTCGTGGCGCTGCTCCTGGCTCTGCCCAAGCTCGATGCGGGCGCGCTCCATCGCCAGGCCGAACGCCTGGGGCGCTTCGGCAGCGAGGAATCCTACAGGCTGGGCGCCGAGCTTCTGCTCGGCTGGTTGACGCGCATGATCAAGCTCGCCGCAGCTGGTGAGGACGCCGGGCCCGAGTTCATGAAGGGCGAGCGCGCCGCCATGGCACGCCTCGGGCGCGCCGTCAGCGTGGCGCGCTGGATCGAGCTGGCGGAGGAGATGCGCCGCGAGTTCGCCCTGGTGGAGGCCGTGAACCTCGACCGCCGGCAGGTCTGGATCTCCTCCCTCCTCGGCGTGCAACGCCTCGTTGCAGCATGAAAGCTCGCGATCTCTCTATCGTTATTCCCGCGAAAGCGGGAATCCAGGGTCCTAGGCCGCGTCGCTCGCCCTGGATGCCCGCTTTCGCGGGCATGACGAAAACGAAAGCGGCTCTTCGATACTGAGATGCGAGTTACCGGCAACTCACCTATGCAATCAACCATCCTCGATGGCGGAGACCGGCTGTTCCTCGCGTTGCTCGGGCTGATCGCGCTCGCCTATCTGGTGCTGTTCGGCTACTACCTAGGCGCCACCATCATCCGCGTGCCGGTCTACGACCTGATCGGCTTCATCATGCATTACGCCGATTTCTGGCTCCGCGGCGATTGGTGGGGCTATCTCTGGATCCCTCACAATGAACACCGGCTGATCTTCACACGCCTGCTGCTGCTCGCCGATATCGACTGGTTCCGCGGCGATGCCGTGCCCTTCATCCTCTTCGGGCTGCTCTGCCTCGCGGTCATGATCTATGCGATCGTGCGGGAGGTGATGGCGGCCGATCTGCCGCGTGGGCTCCGCCTGATCCTTGCGGCCTTCGTGCTGCTGCTGCTGGCGACGAGCTACATCGTTGTCGATTGCACCATGCCGGCCCTCGGGCAGTATGTGCACACCGCGGCCTGCGCGACCCTCGCTGTGGTCCTCCTGGACGGGGCGGGGGAGGACGGCCGCTTCGCCAATCTCCGGCGCGTCCTCGCGCTGGTGGCGGGGATCGCAGCCGCCTTCGGCATCGCCGGCGGGCTCATCATCTGGCCGGTGCTGGTCTGCATCGCCTGGCGCGGCGGTCTCTCCCGCGGCTGGATCGTCACCGTCACCCTCGTCGGCGCGGCCTTCATCGCGCTCTATGTGCCGGGAATCAGGACCCATGGCTCCCTGGGCTCTCTCGACCTCTCGCGCCTGGCGCGAATGCTCGATTATGCGGTGCGCTTCCTGGGGCTGCCCTGGTCCCATGACGCGAGTTTCGTATGGTTCGGCCGCGCGGCCGGCGCCGTCATCCTGGTGGCTGGCCTCTATTTCCTGCTTCTGCGGGGCCTGCTCGGCCCTCCACGCAGCCGGCTCGAGCGTATCGCGCTCGGCCTCATGCTCTTCGCCTTGCTCATGGCCGCGCTTGCCGGGGCAGGGCGCGTCGATATCGCCACCGACCGCGAAATGCCGGTGCGCTATAGCGTCTTCACCGCCATGGGCCAGATTGGCCTGCTGCTGCTCCTGGCACCCTCCCTCGCCCGGCTCTGGGAAAAGAGGCGCCGGC